>JASFRN010000006.1:0-47354 GCA_050114915.1 Gemmatimonadales bacterium
GTCCCGCCGAACCGGCGGCCAAGGCGGTCGACCGAGACCCATTCGGCGAACTCGGCGGTCACGCCCAGGGCGAGGACGACCAGGAAGATGCCCAGCGAGATCTCTCCGGCGGCGAGGCCGATCGCCACCACCGCCACCATGATCCACAGGCCGGGCAGGCCGAAGGGGATCAGCAGGAGCCCTCCCGCCATCAGCAGGAGGGCTCCCGCGGTGAGCCAGCCGTTCATCTGCTTCGCTCCTCGCAGGAGGCCGTCAGAAGCGGACACTCAGGAAGAACGTCACCCCCGAACGGCGGATGGGCCGGTAGTACGTACCGTTCCAATCATAGTACAGGTCCCCGCCGCGCCACACCTCGCGGTATCCGTCCGGCAGGTACGACACCTCGACGCCGTACGGCGCGGGGATCACGAGATAGCCCGAGCCGTACGGGTTTCGCCGATAGAACACGCCGTCGCAGTAGTACAGTCGTTCGCCGCGATACCAGACGACCTCGGCCCAGGCCGGGAGGATCCGGATCACGGCGCCGATCGGCGCCAGGATCACGCGGTATCCGCGTCCGTAGCGTCCGTAGAACGCGCCGCCGCCGTACCAGTAGTCGCGGCCCCGCAGGCGGAAGCGATCGTAGCCGCGCGGCAGCACGTTGATCGTGATCCCGATGCGCGGCGTCCGATGCCGGACGGTGCGCCGCCGGCGGTCGCGGTCGTACGTGCGATACCGGTCGCGGTCGTACGTGCGATACCGGTCGCGGTCGCGCGACCGATCATACGTCCGATAACGATCACGGTCGCGATCCCGGTCGTACACGGGGTAACGGGTCCGGTCCCGATTACGGCCGTAGGTCCGGTCGCGGTCGCGGTTCCGGTCATTGGTGCGGCCGCGGTCGCGGTCGCCGCGAGACGGGGTCGTCCGGGGCGTGGCTCGCGGAGCGACGGGGCCGGTGCGGATCGTGGGCCGCCGCCGGACCCGAGTCGGCGCGTTGGTCCGGCTCCGGGTCGGCGCGGTGCGCGCCTTCGTGTTCGGCCGAGCCCGCGCCTTGCCGCGCGCGCGCTGCGCCTGGGCCGCCTTCGTGTTCGCCCGGGAGGACTGCGCCCGGGCCGGGGGCGCCGTCGTCGCCCAGCCGACCGCTGCGACCGCGGCCAGGAGCGCGATCCGCCCCGTCGTGCCCCGGCGTTTCGTCGTCTTGGTAGTCATGGTGCCGCCTCCTGCTCCGCCGTGATCTCAGGCGCCACGGTCCGACAGGGAGACGAGCGGGCGGCGCTCCGCGTCACACGCCGCCCGCGCCCCGGTCCGCTCACGTCGCGTCAGGCGTCGGCCGGCTGCTGTCCCGTGTCCAGCCGATAGACGCGTACGTACTGCACGTCGAAGTCGTCGCGGAACACGCCGTAGATCCGATCCTCGGCGACCGTCAGCGGCGTAAACCTGGCGGGGAGCTCGATGACGCCGCCGTAGCGCCCGTCCGCCTCGAACACGTCCCACTGGGGCGTGCCCTGGTCGAGCTGCGGGTTCCAGTTCTCGAGCTGCTCGTCGGTCATGTCGTCCAGGTTCCGCACTCGCTGCACCCACAGCGTGCCGCGCGGCCCCGACCGCATCTGCGTGAACACGGGCCAGTACTCGGCGAACGCGATCGAGTTGATGTACTGGTCCAGCGCCTGCGGAGGCGCGCCCTGCTGCTCGCCCGCGCGCCGGATCAGTTTCTTGACGGTCTCCTTGTCCGATTCGCTGACGAGACGCGCCTCGTGCGGGAACTCGATGATCCGCTGCAGCTCGCCGCCGGCGCCGAACACGCTGATCCGGTAGGCGTCGCTCACCGCGAACGCGAGCCGGTCTTCGCTCAGCATCGTCCAGGCCGGTTCGGGCGCGAACAGCGTGAGCTTCGGGGGGCCGCCGCGCGTGATCTCGAACGTCTCGCCGCGCTTCGGGGTGAGGAGGGTGTCGACGACGGTCCCGTCGTATTGCTGCTCGACGACGAGGTCGGTCGGGCTCGTCTCGGCGTCGTCGCCGCCGAAGTTCATCGCCCGCCGCTGCGAGACGAGGAGGCCATCGGCGGTCATGTCGAACCGTATCGGGATCCCCTGCTCGAACCGCATCGGGAAGCTCGACGGATCCCCGGTGGGCGGAATCAGCATGATCCGCTGGTTGCCCATGTCCGGCACCACGAGCGTGTCACCCCGGCCCACGAACATGGCGGCCGCCGCCTGGCTGAACTCCCCGGGGCCGTTGCCGGGACCACCGATGCTCTCCTGGTAGGCGCCGTCGGGGCCGTAGATCTGGATGCGCTGCGCCTGCTGGTCGAGGACGGCGATCCGCCCGTCGGAGAGCGCGCCCACCGCGGCGATCTGCCCGAACTGGTAGTCGGCGTCGCCGGCCGCCTCGCCGATCTGCATCAGCTGCTCGATCGTCCAGCCGCCGTCGTCCGGCCACAGGCCGTCCGTCGTGTTGCGGACGATCTGGATGCCGGCGCTGTCGGTCACGGTGCCGGTGAACTGCCCGCCGCCGGAGCCCGCGCCGTCGCCGCAGGCGAGGCCGAGCAGGGGGACGAGCAGGGCGAAAACCGGGGTCCATCGCTGCTTGATCATGTATCTGTCTCGCGTATTCGGGATCTCGGTGCACGTCTCGTGTTCCTTACACGCGGTCTCGCTTGGTTCTTCGACCGTCGCAGGCTCGCCGGGGATCAGCCGCCCAGGAGCGCCTCCATCTTGCCGAGCAGGCGGGCCAGGTCGACGGGCTTCGTGTCGAAGTCGTCGCAGCCGGCTTCCAGCGCCTTCTCGCGGTCCCCGGCCATCGCGTGCGCGGTGAGGGCGATGATCGGAATCGCCTGCGTCGCGGCGTCGGCCTTGAGCTCGCGCGTTGCCGTCCATCCGTCGATTCCCGGCAGGCTCATGTCCATCAGGATCAGGTCCGGATCCTCGGAGCGGGCCATGCGGACGCCCTCTTCGCCGTCGACGGCGATCGTCACGTCGAAGTCCCGCTTCAACAGGCGTCGCGACAGCATGTCGCGGTTCATTTCGTCGTCTTCCACCAGAAGGATCTTGGGCACGGAAACTCCTTGTAATTCGTAGCGATGTCTGACTGTTCACGTAGCGGTGCGTCGATCACCCAGCAGGCGGCGCACTTCGGGCAGGAGGTCTTCCAGGGACTCTCCTCCCTTGCTGACCACCATGTCGACCGAGCCGCCGAGTTGCTGGCGCTGCTCCTCGTCCAGGTCGAGCGCCGTGAGCACCACGACCGGAATCTGCGACCAGCGAGCGTCGGTGCGCAGCCGCGCCGCCGTCTCGAATCCGTCCATCTCCGGCATCATCAGGTCGAGGAAGATGAGCTGCGGGACCTTCGTCCCGTCGTCCTCGAGAATCTCTATCGCCGCCCGTCCGTTCGCCGCTTCGAGCACGAACCAGCCGTGCTTCCTGAGCGTGCGGCCCAGCAGGCTGCGCATGTCCTCCTCGTCGTCTACCACCAGGACGGGCGCATCGTTCGAGCTCGTGAAGCGGGCGAGCGTCGCGAGGAGCGCCTCCGCCTCGATCGGCTTGGTCAGATACTCCGCGGCGCCCAGCGCGAAGCCGAGCCGCCGGTCGTCGAGCATCGACAGGATGACGACCGGCACCTCCGCCATCGCGTCGTCCTCCTTCAGCGCCGCCAGCACGCTCCAGCCGTCCATCCCCGGCATCCGCACGTCGAGGATGATGCAGTCCGGCTCGAGCCGCCGTCCGAGCTCGAGCCCCGAGGCCCCGTCGGGGGCGCCTTCGACCCGGTAGCCTTCGCGGACCAGCGAGCGCCGCAGCAGCTCGTGCACCTCGGGGTCGTCGTCGATGATCAGCACGGTGCCCGCCTCGCCCGATCCGGCGCCCTCCTCCAGCGCGTCGCGCAGGGCGTCGCCGCTCTCCGCGGCGGACGGGGCGCGGGCGACGGCGCGGGCCGGCAGGGTCACGCGGAACGTCGACCCTTCGCCCGCCGTGCTCTCGACGTCGATGTCGCCGCCCATCATGCGGGCGAACTTCCGGCTGATGACGAGTCCCAGGCCCGTGCCGCCGAACTTGCGCGTCGTACTGGCGTCGGCCTGCGAGAACGCCTGGAACAGCCGCTCGAGCTGGTCCGGCCTCATCCCGATCCCGGTGTCCCGCACCTCGAGCGTCAACACGTCGGGGCCGTCGTTTTCGGCCGCCGACCGCCGCGCCGTCAGCCCGACCGTGCCGTTCTCGGTGAACTTGCAGGCGTTGGCGAGCAGGTTCAGGAGAATCTGTCGCGTCTTCACCACGTCGGTGACGATCTCTCCGAGCTCGTCGGTGGTGTCGACCACGAGCTCGTTGCCGTTCTTCTCCGCCAGCGGCCTGATCGTCGTGACCACGTCTCCCAGGATTCCGTCGACCGGCGTCGTCTCGAGGTAGAGCTCCATCTTGCCGGCCTCGATCTTCGACAGGTCGAGGATCTCGTTGATCAGCGCGAGCAGGTGCTTGCCCGCCGACTCGATCTTCTCCAGGTCCGGCACGTAGACGTCGTGCCCGGCCTCGGCCGTCTCCTCTTCGAGCATCTCGCTATAGCCGATGATCGCGTTGAGCGGCGTGCGCAGCTCGTGGCTCATGCTGGCGAGGAACTGGCTCTTCGCCTGGTTCGCGGCCTCGGCGGCCTCGCGCGCCTCCAGCAGCTCGGTGATGTCGTGATACAGCGCCATGAGCCCGATCGGCTCGCCGTCCACCACCACGGGCACCCCGAGGACCTCGACGTCCACCAGCGTCCCGTCCTTGCGGCGCCGCTGCGTCATCGTCTTCACCGGCCGCTGTTGCAGCGCCTGCTCCGTGTAGGAGATCGCGGCGATGCGCGTCTCCGGGGTCGTGATGAGGTCGTCGAGGTTCCGGCCGAGCACCTCGTCGCGCGTGTACCCGAACAGGTTCTCGAACGCCGGGTTGCAGTCGACGACCGCGTGCGCCGCGTCGAGGGTGACGATCGCCACCGGGCTGTTGCGGACCAGCTCGGCGAAATACTGCTTCTGCTGCCTGGCCTGGGTGAACAGGCGGGCGTTTTCGATCGCGATCGCGGCCTGGGGCGCGAACAACTCGAGGAGCCGGAGGTCTTCCGGGCCGAACTCGCGGGTCGGATCGGAATGGACGCTGGCGATCACGCCGACGAGTCGGTTCCCGATCAGCAGGGGCGCGGCCATCACCGACTGCACGGTGCTCTGAGTGTACTGCGCCGAGCGGCTCGCCCACTCCTGGTAGCGCGGGATCATCAGCGACTCTTTCGTCTCGGCGACCCGTCCCATCGCTCCCTCGCCGAGCTCCATGCGCGTGCCGACCGCGTCGGTACCCATGTTGTGACTCGCCACGATTTCGAGCTCGCCGCGTTCCGCGTCCCAGGTGGCCAGCTCGGCCCCGGTCACGTGCAGCAGGCCCACCGCGCGCTGCAGCACCCCCTGGAGGACCCGTGAGAGCTCGAGCTCGCCCGACAGGTCCTTCATCGTCTCCAGCAGGGCGTGCTGCTCCTCCGTCCGGCGGCGCTCCGCCGTGAGGAGACGGGCGTTGTCGATCGCCACCGCGGCCTGGGGGGCGAACATCTCGACGAGGCGGAGGTCGTCGTCGCCGAACTCGCGGTTCGGGTTCGCGTCCATGAACGCGATCGCGCCGACCAGGCGCCCCGCGATCGCCAGCGGGGCCACCATCACGGCCTTGAAGTCGACTTCCTCGTACTGCTCGGACCGGTTCGCCCAGCTCGTGTAGTCGCGAATGAGCAGCGGCTCGCCCTGCACGGCCGCGACGCCCATCGCGCCTTCGCCGAGCTTCATCCGCGTGCCCGACGTGTCGCCGGCCCCCGTCTTCACGCGGCTCGCCGCGACCACGAGCTCCTCGCTGCCGGGCTCGTAGATCGCCAGCTCGCCGTGGCTGACGCCGAGCAGCTCGACCGCCCGGTCGAGGAGGGCCCGCAGCAGCTGCGAGAGCTCGAGGCGCGAGGAGAGGTCGGCCATCGTCGCCCGCAGGGCCTCCTCCTCGCTGGCGCGGCGCTCGACGGCGGCGATGAGGCGAACGCGGCCGAGCGCGATCCCCGCCTGGTGCGCCGCCGCTTCGAGGATCTCGAAGTCGACGGCCTCGAACGCGTCGGTGCGGTTGCTCTCGACCACGAGCACGCCGACGAGCTCGTCGTTGATCAGGAGCGGCAGGTCGACCTCGGAGCCGACGTTGCGGGTCGGGAGATAGCGCGTGTCGTCGGTGACGCGCGGGGTGTAGTGGAGCCGGCCGTCGAGCAGGGGCAGCTCGCTGAGGCCTTGTCCCGGCGCGACCCGCAGGCCGTCCGGTGCCTCGGCCCAACCGCGGCTGGCCATCAAGACCCGGTCGCCCGTCGCGTCGTCGACGAGCAGCACCGCCACGAAGTCGTATCCGAGGGCCTCGTCGTGCAGGCCTTCGACCACGGCCTGGCAGACCGCCGTCTCGCTGTCCGCCGCCGCGATCCCCGTCGACAGGCGCAGGAGAGCGGCCGGGCGGTCGTGGCCCGCCGCCAGCTCGGCCGGGCGGCCTTCGTCAGCCACGGGACCGCCGGCCGGCGTCGACCATCCGCCGCACCTCGGCCACGACCGTCTCCGGGCCCAGGCCGTCCTTCTGGAGGATGCGTTCGACGCCACCGTTCAGGCGTCGCCGGTCCTCGTCGGTGAGGTCCATGGCGGTCAGCACGACGACCGGCACGCCGGCGAGCTCCGGACGCGCGCGCATCGCCTCGAGGAACTCGAACCCGTCCATCTCGGGCATGATGAGGTCGAGGAGCACGAGGTCGGGAATCGCCTCCTCGAGCTTCTCGAGCGCGACCCGGCCGTTCTCCGCCTCGGTGACCCGGCGCTCGTCCTTCTCGAACGCCCGCCGCAGGGCGTCCCGCACGGCCGCGTCGTCCTCCACCACCAGCACGTGCTCGCCGCCGTGCGGGGCGTAGCGGCCGAGGACGCCGGCGAGGTGGCTGCGCTCGACCGGCTTCGTGAGGTACTCGGAGGCCCCGAGCGCGAACCCGAGGCTGCGCTCGTCGAGCACGCTGAGCATGATGACCGGAATTCCCGCGAGCTCCTCGTCCTGTTTGAGCTGCGTGAGGACCGTCCAGCCGTCGGTGCCCGGCATCATCACGTCGAGCGTGATGCAGTCGGGCTCGAGCCGGCGCGCCCGCTCGAGGCCCGTCGCCCCGTCGGCCGCCTCGTACACCGTGAAGCCCTCGCCCACGAGCAGGCGGCGCAGCAGCTGGCGGGCCAGCGGATCGTCGTCGATCACCAGCACGCTGCCCACCGTGGTCCCCTCGGGTTCCGCCGGCTCCTCCGCCGGCTCGTCCGTCTCTTCCGCCGGCAGGGGCGCCGGCGCTTCGAGGTGCGCCGGCAGCCTGACCGTGAACGTCGAGCCGACGCCTTCCTCGCTCTCGACCAGGATGTCGCCGCCCATCATCCGGCAGAACCGGCGACTGATCGTCAGCCCGAGTCCCGTGCCGCCGTACTTCGTGGCGGTCGACGCTTCCGCCTGGGTGAAGGGCTGGAACAGCTTCGAGATCTGCTCGGGGGTCATTCCGATTCCCGTGTCGCGCACCACGAGCCGGACCTCGTCTCCGTCGTCGTTCCCGGCGGCCCGGCGGGCCACTTCGAGCGATATCGTCCCGTTCTCGGTGAACTTGCTCGCGTTCGACAGCAGGTTCAGCAGGACCTGCCGGAGCCGGGTCTGGTCGGACATCATCGAGCCGGGCTCGCCGTCGAGCCTCAGCGAGAACTCGTTCCCGTTCTTCTGCACCAGCGGGCGGATCGTGGTGGCCACCTGGCGGACCACGTCGCCGAGATCGAACTCGTCGAGGTAGAGGTCCATCTTCCCGGCCTCGATCTTCGACAGGTCGAGGATGTCGTTGATCAGGGCGAGAAGGTGTTTGCCGGCCGAGTGGATCTTGACCAGGTCGGGCACGAAGTCCTCCTGGTCGGCCTCGACCGCGTCCTCCTGGAGCATCTCGCTGTACCCGATGATCGCGTTGAGCGGGGTGCGCAGCTCGTGGCTCATGCTCGCCAGGAAATTGCTCTTGGCGCGGTTGGCGGCCTCGGCCTGCCGCCGCGCCTCGAGCAACTCGCTGATGTCGTGGTACATGGCGAAGAAGCCGGAGCGTTCGTCCCCAACGTCGACGAGCACGCCGGCGTACTCGACGTCGATGAACGTCCCGTCCTTGCGGCGACGCGTCCCGATGCCCCGGGCCGCGCCGCCCTTCAGCACCTCGCGCGTGCGCTCCACCGCTTCCGACAGGGTCTCCTGGGTGGTGATCAGCTCGTCGAGGTTCCGCCCGATCGCTTCCGTCCTGGAGTAGCCGAACAGCCGTTCGAACGCCGGGTTCAGCGACGCGATGGCGCCGTCGAGGTCGAGGGTGACGATCGCGACCGGGCTCTCCTGGACGACGGCTTCGAAGTAGCGGCGCTGCCGCTGCGCCTGCGTGTAGAGACGGGCGTTCTCGATCGCGATCGCGGCCTGTGGGGCGAACAGGTTCAGCAGGCGCAGGTCCTCGCGGCCGAACTCGCGCCCTTCCTCCAGGTGGACGCTGGCCAGGGTGCCGACGAGCCGGGAGCCGATCAGCAGCGGGACGACCATCACGCCGCGGGCGGTGGTCTCCTCGTACTTGTTGGAGCGGCCCGCCCATTCCTGGTAGTTGGGGATGATCAGGGGTTCATGGCTCGCGGCGACCTGGCCCATCGCCCCCTCGCCGAGGCCGAGCCGGGTGCCGGTGCTGTCGCTGCCGATGTTGTGGCTGGCGACGATCTCGAGCTCCTCGCTCTCTTCGTCGAAGATCGCCAGCTCGCCCCCCGTCACGTCCAGGAGGTCGACGGCCCGTTCGAGCACGCGTTGCAGGACGGGTGCGAGGTCGAGCTCGCCGGACAGGTCGGCCAGGGTTTCGAGCACGGCGCGCTGCTCGGTGCTCTGCTTCAGGGCCTCCCCGAACAGGCGGGCGTTCTCGATCGCGATCGCGGCCTGCGGGGCGAACAGGTTCAGCAGGCGCAGGTCCTCCTGGCCGAACTCGCGCCCTTCCTCGAGGTGGACGCTGGCCAGGGTGCCGACGAGCCGTGAGCCGATCAGCAGCGGGACGACCATCACGCCGCGGGCGGTGGTCTCCTCGTACTTGTCGGAGCGGCCCGTCCACTCCTGGTAGTTCGGGATGATCAGGGGTTCGTGGCTCGCGGCGACCTGGCCCATCGCCCCCTCGCCGAGGCCGAGCCGGGTGCCGGTGCTGTCGCTGCCGATGTTGTGGCTGGCGACGATCTCGAGCTCCTCGCTCTCTTCGTCGAACACGGCGAGCTCGCCCCCGGTCACGCCCAGGAGGTCGACGGCCCGCTGGAGCACCCGGCGGAGCAGGGGGGCGATCTCGAGCTCGCCGGACAGGTCGGCCAGGGTGTCGAGCAGCGCTTTCTGCTCGTTGGCGCGCTGCCGCTCGGCGCTCAGCAGCCGGGCGCGCGTGATCGCGACGGCCGCCTGCTGCGCCGCGGCGGTGAGGATCTCGAAATCGGCCTGTCCGAAGGCGTCCTCGTGCTGACTCTCGACCACGAGCACGCCGAGTACGTGCTCGTCGATCACCAGCGGCACGTCGATCTCCGAACCGCCGGCCGGGGCGTCGCTCACGTAGCTCGGCTCGTCCTTCACCACCGGCGAGTAGTGCAGCTTCCCGTCGCGGACCGGCCGCTCGCTCAGGCCCTGTCCGGGCGACACCCGGTACACGCCGTCGGGCGCCTCGGGCCAGCCGATGCTGGCCCGCATGACCCGCTCGCCCGTCTCCTCGTCGAGCAGGAAGAGGCCGATGAAGTCGTAGCCGAGGGCCGGGTCGTTGAGGCCGCTGACCACGCTGCGGCAGACGTCGTCCTCGTCCCGCGCCAGCGCGATGCCGGTGCTGAGGCGGAGGAGCGCCGACTGGCGGTGGGCCAGCGAGTCGCCGTTGTCGGTCATGCGGCGCTCCGATCCGTCAGGCGGTGCAGGCGCATCGAGCCGCGGGCGCCGACCTCGCGGACGCCGACGCTGTCGAGCTCGACCGCGCCGCCGAGCAGCGAGCGCGCGGGTGGGGTCACGAGTATCACGCCGGGATCGGCGAGCTCGGCCACCGAGCGCGCCGTGTCGAGGGCCTCTCCCCACAGGTCGAACCGGGGACGTGGCGCGCCGAACAGGCTGCCCACGAGGGCGCCGGCGTGCAGGCCGCCCCGGAACAGGGCGGGGGCGGCCGCGTCGTGAGTTCCCATCTCTTCCAGGAATCGGCGCGCGAGCTCGGCCAGGGCCGCGGCGGCCGGAGCGTCGTCACCCTCCGCGAGCGCCGCGGCGACGAGACCGGCGCGCCCGGCGACCAGCGCGTCGACCCCGTCGATGCTCTCCGCCAGGACCTGGAACTGCGCCATCGCGCCGGCCAGGAAGGTCACGTACTCGTCGACGCCCCCGGCGCCGAACGGCGCGGGATCGAGCGCGAGGCAGAGCGCGGCGGCGGACGGCCACGTCTCGACGACGGTGTCCGCGCCCGCCCGCGCCCGCGCCGCCATCGAGGCCGGCACGCCGTGCGTCACGAGGCCGTCGATCAGGGCCCGGTCCGCCGCCAGGCGCTCGCCGAGGAGCCGCTCGCGCGTGCGCAGGTCGCGGACCTCGAGGTTCGCCCGGATGCGGGCTTCGAGCAGCGCGCCTTCCACGGGCTTGCTCAGGTATTCCTCGGCCCCGAGCTGCAGGCAGCGCACCGCGCTGTCGACTTCGTCGAGCGACGAGAGCATGATGACCGAGGTGTCGCGCAGCCGCTCGTCGGCCTTGATGCGCTTGAGGGTTTCGACCCCGTCCATGTTCGGCATGATCACGTCCAGCAGCACGAGGTCGAAGGATTGGCGTTCCATCTGCGCCAGCGCCTCGCGGCCGTCCTCCGCGGTGGCCACCATGTAGCCGTGGCGCGCCAGCTGGCGGGTGAGCAGGTCCCGGTTCGTGGCGTTGTCGTCCACGACGAGCAGGGAGCCTTCGCCCTCCACGTCCGACTTCGCCACGGGCCGCAGCTTGGCGAGCACGCCGCTCGTCATGGCCGACGAATCGGCGTCGGGCCGGGCGGCCTCGGCCTCGCCGGCCACCCGGACGATGTCGCCGCTCGTCGCCAGCAGGGAGCGCGCGGCCTCCCGGATACGCTCGAGGTCGGCGGTCATCGCCGTCCGTCCCGCCTCCTCCTCCGCTTCGATCAACATCTCGCAGTAGCCGACGACGGAGGTGATCGGCGTCCGGAGGTCCGCCTCGATCTGCGCCGCGTAGCTCTCGACGTCGCGGCCGCTGTCGGAGGCGATTCGCCCGGCGTCGAGGATCGAATCGACGAGGCCGAGCAGCTGGCGCCCGCCGTCGCGGATCCGCCCGAGATCCAGCGCGACCTCCTCGGGCGGCTCGTCTTCGAGCAGCATCTCGGAATAGCCGAGGATCGCGTTGATCGGAGTGCGGAGCTCGTGGCGGACGTGCCCCAGCGCGGCCCGGCGGACGCGCTCCGGGTCGGGCGGAGCCGCGTCCCCGGAGGTTTCCTCCTCCGTTTCCTGTGGTGCGCGCCGGGTGCGCGCCGCAGGGATCCGCGGGACGGCCCGCGGGGCGACGGCGACGGGACGCGAGCCGTGGCGGGGTGCTCCGCCCCTGTGGCCGCCCGCGGCCCGTCCACCCTCCGCGGAGGCCGCCTCGGCTGGCGGAGTCCGGTGCAGGCCGCCCTCCCCGATGTCGAAGATCCACGCGAGAACGACGACGAGCGGAAAGCCGAGGATCAACAGGAAGGTGACGAGCCGGGTGGTCCAGTCGGGGAAGAGCAGGGCGGAGGCGACGGCCTGCGAGATCTCGATCACGCCGATCGCGACGGCGACGTACGCGCCGGCGGAGATCCAGACCTTACGGCGCACCGCTTCCCGTGACAGATCTGCGATGCCCGTCAGTAGTTTGCGCGGTGGCGCCATCGGTGGTCCTGGTGCCGAAGTCTGCACAGGGGCCCCGCGCACAACGGGCCGGGCCCATCGGCACCCAATGTGGGCCTTCGGGCATCAAAGGGCCATCCGGCCGCGCGGCCTGTCGAATCGCCCCGCGGACTCGCCGACTCAGCCCACGTTTCAGTCCGAGCGGGAGAGATAAATCAGCTTGATCCACTGGCGCTCGGGAACCAGCGCGTGGGCCCACTTCCCCCAACCGGACAGCGGCCCGTCGGCCACGATCTCGTCGAGCGGATCGCCGTCCGCCGCGCGTTGATTCACCACGTCGATCGTACGCTCGAGCATGTCGGAGTAGGCCTCGACGGCGGCCCGCGCGGTCGGATCGCCGTGGCCGGGGACGTACAGGGTGTCCTCGTCGCCGAGGCGGAGGACTTCCCGCACCGCGTCGCGGAGTCCCGCCGCCGTGCCGCCGTTGTGGACGTCCACGGACGGAAACCGGCCGGGCCACAGCAGGTCCGCCATCACGACGAGGTTCCGCTCCGGCCACTCGACGTACAGATCTCCGTCGGTGTGCGCGTTCGCCGGGTGGTGCAGGACGAGCGCGCCGCCCGCCAGGCGCTCGCCCTCGTCGGCCGCATGGTCGGGTCGTCCTTCGGGCGTTCGAGGCGGCGAGGTGAACCGACCGCCCAGTCGCCCGAGGTCGACCCCGACCGTTTCCTCCGAGAGGCGGCGGATCGTCCCGGCGTGCGCGTAGACGGGGAGATCGGCGTACGCCTCGATGCCACCCGAGTGATCGGGGTGCCAGTGCGTGACCACCACGGCCGACAGCGCGCCGACGCGGTCTTCCACGGCCCGGCGCACGAGTCGCGCCAGCTGCGGGTGTGGGAGATTCGTGTCGACGAGCACGGTCCCCGATTCGGTCGCCAGGACCACCATGTTGGCCCCGAGGCGCGAGCCGTCGGGGCTGACGACCCGGACCAGGAGTGCGCCGGGCCGAAGCTCGGTGAACTCCACGTCGGGGCGTGGCTGAGCGACGGCCGCGCCCGCACCGGGCCACAGGAGCAGGACCGGGAGGACGATCGAGAGAGCGGCGCATCGGGCGCCGCGCACGGCGATACCGGGAAACGACGGCGACCGGGGCATGGACTTCTCCCGCGAGTGGTGGCGGTGAGCTCCACCGTGAGCCCACCCGTCGGGAGACGGTATGGCGTGGCGTGGTCAGCGAGGCGTCCGGATCGGTGAACCGCCGGACGCGGCGGGTCAACGGCTTCGTCGCCCCCCGCCGTGATCGACGGCGAGGGGAAATGACCCCGGCTGGACTCGAACCAGCGGCCTCGGGATTAGGAATCCCGCGCTCTATCCTCCTGAGCTACGGGGCCATGGGCGGCCAGCAAGAAACATCGATTGGATGTCCATCTTAGTGGCCGAACATCCTGGACATCGATCCTGGATAGAGACCATCTTCGCCGGACCGGTGGCCGCGAGCAACGGCCGCCGGGCTCGTCGCGCCTCGGTCAGCTTCGCCTGCGATGTCCAGTATCGACCCTGGCTACTATCTACGCGAAACGGTGAGCGGTCTCATGCGGCCGACCATGGCGGTTCCAGTCCCGGCACCGTCGTCGGATAGTTCGAAATCCAGCTCGATCAGCTGGCCCACAGTGAAGCCCACGATTCTCACGTCACGACCGTGCACTGCCACCGACGGTAGCTCGAAGCCGGAACCATCCCGGTCGACGTGGATCGACGCTCCGTACCCTCCACCGAGAGCTTTCGGCCAGACGTCGAGCGTTCCGGTAAGCGTCTCTTCGTCGTCCAGTTGAATCTCGAAGCGATAGCTGCCGGTCGCATCCACTGCTGCGGGCCCCGGCTCGTGTCCCTCGGCGAGCTTCACGAAGGGCTCGGCGAGAACCTGGAATTCGTCGAATCCGAGAGGACGGTTCGATAGATTGGAAAGCACCGCCATGGCTACCCCCAATTGCGGATACACCCACATCTGGGATCTTGTCCCTGGTTGTGCGCCACTGTGACCATACACGCGCCGCCCTCTTCCGTCCTGACGGAGGGTCCACCCCGCAGAATCGTCAACCTCGCTGCCATCGGGGAGTATCGTGGGGGAGAGCATGCCCTTCAGGGCTTCTTCGGACAGGAAACCGGGAGCGGCCATGGCGTAGCCAAACCGCGCCAAGTCGTCGGCAGTCGCGATCAGTCCGCCGCCGGGATACTTGACACTATTGTCGAGCGGTTGCGCGTTTGTGACTCCGTACTGTTGGCTCCATTCGTAATGCTCGGCCCGGTTCTGACGGATGAAATACCTGTGGTCGAGTGCCACCGTCCTCAGGTCCAGAGGTTCGAGAACGTACTTGCGGAGAAGTTCGTAGTACGACTCTCCGCAGGCCTTTTCCATCACGTGTCCGAGCAGCGTGTAACCGTATGTTGAATAGCGGTACGATGCTCCCGGCTCGAAGAGCAGCGGGTCGTTGATGAAAACCTGAAGAGCATCTGCGAGGGTTTCGTAGTAGTCGGGCACCGCGACTTCGCCCGTGGCGTAGGAGCGGACACCAGCGGTATGTCGCGCCAGCTGCCGAACCGTGACTGCGTCATAGTGTTCCGGGAGGTCCGGGTCGATCGTCCGGATGTGGGCGTCGAGATCGAGTCGACCGGCTTCGGCCAGTCGAGCGAGCAACGTGCCGGTGAAGGTCTTGGAGATACTCGCAATCCGAAAGCGAGTATCCTGTGTAGACGGCGCGCGGAGCTCGACGTTCGCGTAGCCGAAGGCGTCGGCCCAAACGACATGCCCGTCCAGGACGACCGCGACCGAGACACCCGGAATCTGAACGCGGCCGTTTGTCGTCAACAGCTGGGCCGCGACCCGCGACTGCTCGATGGCGGCGTCGGGGCCTTCGGGCGCCTGCCATTGCGCGACGGCTGCCTGAGCCAGACAGCAGTTGGCGGCCAGGGCCCCCAGGAGCAAGTGGTGCGTCCGCGACCTCGTCATCCACATGCCTGGCTCCTTTTTTCCGAAAACCACACTGTTGGCCCAGTGACGCGGGCAGATAGTGCACCATGCACGTCCCTTGAGACGGCGGCGTCACTCACGTGACGAGCGGCCGAGGAGAGGGACCGGTCGAGGAGAAGCGGGACCTCGGTCCGCAACCGTTCCGCCGGCGATGACGCGAGGAGCGAGACGAGGCGTCGGGGTGGATTTCGGAATCGAACCGGCCAGGGACGAGGCGTCTCCTCTTGAGGTCGAGCCGTGCCGATTGAGGACGGATTGCACCCTCGTTCAGGCCGCTCCGCGCGCCTCCTGCGTTCGCCCTGGGAGAGCCCGGCAAGTAGCTGAAACTCGCATCTCCCGACCGCCGAAGGCGCCAACATCGTCCCGGGACTCCCGAGCCCACGGGCTACTTCGCGCTTGAACACGAGGATACGAATGCGCATGCGAACTGCGGTTCTGACTCTGCTCCTGGTCGTCGTGCCGACGCTGGTCGCTACGGCCTCCGCCCAGCAAACTCCCGTCGCGATCGAGCACGTGAATGTGGTCACGATGATCGACACGGTCGTTCACCGCGACCAGACGGTGCTCTTGATGAACGGCATCATTCAGAGCCTCGGCCCCGCCGGGAAAGTCGTCGTTCCAACCGGTGCGTTCAACGTCGATGGCACGGGCCGCTACCTGATCCCGGGCCTGACCGATGCCCACATCCACATTCTCGATGCGAACGATCTTCCGCTCCTGCTCGCCTATGGCGTCACCAGCGCCGTGAACATGTCGGGCGACCCGATGGTCCTGGCTTTGCGCGACAGTCTGCAGCGCGGGTCCATTCTCGGTCCGGTCCTCTATACGACCGGTCCCCAGATCAAACCAGAACCGCATCCACTCATAGATTTCGTCGAGGGACCCTCAGACCGCTACGAGGCGTCCGAGCTCGTAGCAGAGCAGGCGGCGGCTGGATACGACCTCGTCAAGGTGTGGGGGAGCCTCGATCACTCGACGCTGGCGGCCGTGATCCACACGGCTGACTCGCTGGGCATTCGCGTGACGGGCCACCTTTCCAACCTCGTCGGCCTGGAAGGGGCGGCGTCCCTCGGTCAGTCGTCGATCGCACACATCGAAGAACTCGTCAACAAGTATTTCAACCACGTGCTGGACGAGGACTTGATTCCCCTCGCGGTAGCGGAAGTGCGTCGCGGCGACATGATGGTCGTCACCACGATCGTCACCTACGACATGATCGTTCGCGCGGCGTATGCGCCGAGCGATGAAGCTTTCGTCACCCGCGACGGGTTCGACCTGCTCGATCCCGTGCGTCAGCTGACGTGGCGGCGTCCGTACAACGGGTATCGCTCCGAATCGTTCGAAGCGCGGCGAGAGTATTACAAGAAGGCCCTCGCTTTTCAGGAAGAGGTGGCAGGCGCACTCGAGGCGGGCGGCGTCACGCTGCTGGCGGGATCGGATGCGGGACTCCTCCCCGGGGCTCGTGCCGGGGGTCGACCTGCATCGCGAGCTCGAGCTGCTGGTCGACGGGGGCCTCAGTAGCTTCGAGGCGCTCGAAACCGCTACGCGCAATCCGGGCCTCTACCTGGCCACGACGGAACCGTTCGGTGTCATCGCGACGGGAGCACGGGCGGACCTGGTGCTCCTGGACCGCAATCCGCTGGAAGAAGAAGACATCGGCGCCACGCGGACGATCCGGGCCGTCGTGGCACAGGGGCGGTACCTGGACCGGGCCGCGCTGGATGGCATGCTGCGGGAGCTGGACTGGAAGAACGCACGCACGGCCGTTTTTGTGGACCGGGTAATGAGGAAAGGGGCGCAGAGCGCCGCCGCTTATGGTGACTCGGTGCGCAAGACAACGGGCCGACCGGGCTTCGAACTGATGCCGCCGGTCATCCTGGCGGTACAGCTCGCAGAGGCCGACCAGCCGGAGGAGGCGCTGACGTTGCTGCGAGCCGTCACGCGCTCGTATCCCGGGGCGTATTTCCCGGAGTTCCTGATCGGACAGTTGGCGCTGGCGGCCGGCGACAACGTCGCGGCGCAGAGAGCATTCCGGAGGGTACTGGAGCTGGAGCCGGGCCACAGGGATGCCCGGCGTCGTCTCGCGGTTGCCGAATCCGCAGGAAGTCCATGATAGGTCCCCGACGGGAGCATCGGCCCGCGCCATCAGCGCCGAGAGTTGGTGACGACCACCCGGGGGCCGTCCACGATCCATCCCGCGCAGCCCCCGGTTCGTCACGCCACAGGGACGTTTCGTGTCGCCGGGCCGCGCTTCGTGGTGCTCTGGCGTAGATTTCGTCAGTATGAGCGCAAACGTCACAGCCGAAGCGGCGCGTCCACCGCTCCGCCTGGTCACCGCCTGGCTCACGGCCTTCTGGGTCTTCCTCTGGATCGTCGACAGCAACAAGGACTGGGTGGCCGTCCGCCTCACGGGTCGAAATCCCTCGTTGCTCCACAACCTCGTCGTGCAGATCCCGTGGTGGGGGGCGTGGTGGCTGCTGGCGCCGCTCGTCGCATATTTGGCATGGCGGTTTCCTCTCACCGGCCCATGCTGGAAGATCCGCCTCCTCTGGCACGTCGTTGCCGGCATCGCCGTGGCGACGCTGCAGGTCGTGATCTCAGCCACGCTGTTCGAGTGGAGAGATCGTACCGTCAGTCTGGCGGGTGTCTACGACCGGTCCGTGGACTATTTCAACGAATACGTGATGTTCGGTTTCATCGCCTACCTCGGGATGATCGGCTTCGTCGCGGCTTGGACTTATTACAGGGGCATGCGCGACCGAGAGCGGGAGGCGGTCCGACTGGCGCTGCGCACGTCCAAACTCGAGCGTGCGATGACGGAAGCGCGCCTGGAGGCACTGCGCCGTCAGCTACACCCGCACTTCCTGTTCAATTCGCTCAACACGGTCGCCGGGCTGGCCCGGCGGGGTGAGACTGAGCGGGTCACGAACATGCTCGAACGTCTGGGCGACCTGTTGCGCCTTCGCCTCGACGACGAGCAGCCTGACGAGATCACACTCGAGCGCGAGCTGGAATGGATGGCTCACTACTTCGCGATCGAGCGGGAGCGCTTCGGCGATCGGCTCGACGTGCGCGTGACGGTGCCGCGCTCGCTCCAGCAAGCGCTGGTGCCGGCGATGCTCTTGCAGCCGCTGGTCGAAAACGCCGTCCGTCATGGTATCGGGTCCGAGGAAGAGCGCGGGAGCGTCGAGGTCAGCGCCCGTCGAGACGGTGACCGACTCGTCATCACGGTGTCCGATTCCGGGCCCGGCTTCGGGACCACGTGGTCCTCGGGGGGTATCGGGCTTGCGAACACTCGCGAGCGACTCGCACAGCTCTACGGGGACGACGGCGTTCTGGCTACGGGGAACGGGGCACAGACCGGTGGCAGAGTCACCGTGGAGATTCCGTGGCATACAGAAAGGGACCGGAAAGCGGACTCATGATGCCTTCCGACGATGTCAGGATCCTGATTGTCGACGACGAAGCGCCGGCGCGCGACGCCGCGCGGCTGGCTCTGGCCGCGATGCAGGGCGTCTCGATTGCGGGTGAATGCGGCAGCGCGGCGGACGCGATCGAGGCGATCCGAGAGCTCGACCCCGACCTCGTTCTGCTGGATGTCCAGATGCCGGATGCTGACGGCTTCGACGTGATCGAGGGCGTTGGGACGGACATCATGCCTCCGGTCATCTTCGTGACGGCCTACGACCAGCACGCATTGCGGGCCTTCGAGGTCCACGCGGTGGACTACGTATTGAAACCGTACAGCGATGCTCGGCTTCGAAGCGCCGTCGAGCGAGCCTGCCGGTGGATCGCGGCTGGCGAGGCCACCTGGCGCTCTACCATTCGATCGTTGGTTGCCGACCTGAGCAGCGGTGCCTACGGCCGTGTTGCGCGGCGCATCATGGTTCGCGAGGGAGATCGGATTCGCTTTGTTCCGACGGAGCGCATCGATTGGATCGAGGCCTCACGGAACTACATGAAGCTCCACGTGGGGGAGCGCGTGTTCGAAGTCCGCACCACCTTGAAGGCTCTCCTCGAGAGGCTCGACGCTGCGCGATTCGTCCAGATCCACCGTTCCACAATCGTCAACGTGGACAGGATCAGCGAGGTGCAGCCCTGGTTCGGTGGGGACTACATCGCCCTTCTCGCCGACGGGGAGAAGCTGAAGGTCAGTCGGACCTATCGGGAGAACCTGTTGCGGCCGACGCTGTGAGGACAGCGAAACGGGGTCAGTGTGCATGGGCCACGAGTTCGAGGAACCGCTGATACACGACGAATCCCGTCTCCTCTCCCGTGTTGCTGACGACCGTGAGGAGCCAGCCATTCTCCGGCAGATACTCGATCGTGCCGCTGTAACCGGGCACCACGCCGCCGTGATAGGAGCTCGCTCCGGGGCCAACGCGCTCCACAGAGGGCGGATGTTCACGGAGCAAGCCGCTGCCGGGCCTGCAGCCGTCCAACGAGCACCTCGATCTGCTGGTCTTCGGGATCGATTTCCAGTGCTCGACGATAGGCCGTGATCGCCTGGTCGAGGTTCCGGGAAGCCAGACGGGCGTTTGCCAGGTCCACGTAGGCCGCCTTCGAGTCGGGATAGGCCTCGACGTTGACTTCGAACAAGCTCGTGGCCCGGCGAATCTGTCCCATCTCGAGATAGTTCTGACCGAGGTACCGCACCTCTTCCTCGTAGAAGTAGACTGCCCCCGGGTTCTTCGCCCGCGCCTCGTGGAACAGGCGCACGGCCTCGTCCACGCCCAACTCTCGCACGACGGTGACGAACGAGCTGGGCTCCGTGTTCGTCAGCTTGCGTTGATCCGAGCCGTCGTCGTACATGACGTAGATGCCTCGTAGGCCGTCCCTGTCGGAGTTGAAGAAGATCTCGGAACCGTCCGCGGACCAGACGGGATCGTACTGCATGGGGTACCGCGTGATCGGAGTCTCGCCGGAGCCGTCTGCGTTGATCGTCAGGATCGTCCACTTTCCCCCGCGCCCGGACTGGAACACCAGCCTCGTTCCGTCGGGAGACCAGCTCGGCGTGAAGTCATCGACGTCGTTGTTCGTGAGCTGAACCCAGGACGCGCCGCTCGCGTCGGCGCGGTAAACTTCAAAATCCGAACCGTCGCGCCGGGAGATGAACGCGATTTGCCTCCCGTCGGGAGACAATACTGGTTGCCGGTCGTCGCTGGCGGATCCGAACAGGCGCCGCGCGTCGCCTCCGTCCGCGCTCACGCTCCAGATGTCGTTGGACCCGTCCGGGCCCTCGGCGTGGTAGAGGACCCGCGTGCCGTCCGGGGACCAGGAGGGCACCGGCCAGCCTCCCGGGGAGCGAGCCAGCACCTTCTGCTCGGAGCCGTCGGCGTTCATCACGACGAGGGCGCGATCGTCGTCGGACGTCTGGAAATAGACGATCCGCTCGCCGTCGGGCGACCAGCTTCCCTGCATTTGCGACCCTGCTCCACTCGTGAGGCGGCGCACGTTCGATCCGTCGACGTCCATCACGTAGAGGTGAAACGCCCCGCTCCGGCGGCTCGTGAACAGAACGCGCGATCCGTCGGGCGAAGCACTCGCCATGAGGTCGTTCTGGTCTTCGAGGCTTGCCGGATCCGGGTCCTCGGGGCGAGTCGTGAGTCGTGTCAGCTCTCGGGCAGGATGCTCCGCACCCGGCGTGCAGGCCTCCATGGCCCCGAGAAGCAGCAGCGACAGCATGCCCCGAAGATGCCTCGGGGCAGCGCGGGATCGTCCCACCGACCGGGCGTCCGTACGCAACACTCTCTCCATCGCCGCCTCCCTCCGTATTTCGTCCCTCGGGGATACTTCCGGTCCCGCGGAAGCCACACTCCAGCCCTCGCGGCAGGCCGCTCGATGCCCGGCTTCATATCCATCAGTAGCGAGTCGATAGTGCCAATGTGTTGACACATCGTTGACATGTCAATCAATTGGCACATATCCTATGCGGATTGCAGTCGTGAACTGGCAGGTGAGGATGTGGGGTGGGAGCGATCGCGGAGCGGCTTCAGCTGCCGGCACGTACGCGTGCCGGGTTCGAAAGGAGGTCGACATTCCTTCACCTACTTCGGATCTCGGGCGACGGGAACGCGAGATTGTCGAGGCGGTCTTTCGGCTGAAGGAGGCATCCGTCGCCGACGTGCGCGCTGAGTTGACCGACGCGCCGAGCTACTCGGCAGTCCGCACCATGCTCGGCCACCTGGAAGGCAAGGGATTCGTCCGCCACAGGCGGGACGGCCGGCGCTATCTCTACTCGGCGACACAGGACCTCGGGGAGGCCCGGCGCTCGGTGGTGCGCCACGTGGTCGACACGTTCTTCCGTGGATCGGAAGAGGAGCTCGTGACGATGCTGCTAGGGCGGAGCGAGCTGAGCCTCTCGGCGTCGTCGCTCGACCGGCTGCGCGAGTTGATCGAATCGCTGGAAGCCCAGGAAAGTCCGTGAACTTCCTGGGGAGCCTGATCGGCCTGAACGCGCCTTTCCAGGTGGATGTCGCCGTGCGGGTCGCCCTGGGCGTCACAATCGTGGCCGCCGTCTCGCTCGGGATCCGGCGCATGGGGGCTGTTCACGATGCCGTGGCGGGCCATCGGCTCCTGTCCGTCGCGCTGCTGGCGATGCTGTGCGTTCCCCTGGTTGCTCCCCGAACGCCGTTGTTCCCGGTCCCCTACACCTTGCCGGCCGCGCTCGCCGGCGTCGACAATCTGCCGCGACCGGGGCCGGTGAGGCTGGCAATTGGCCATCTTCTCGGCGTCGGGTTGAAGGCGGGGGACTCCGGCAGCAGTCCGGGGCCCGGACCTGCCGCCTGGTTGTTTCTCGTCTGGGTCACCGGTGTCGTGGCGCTGGGAACGCGCCAGCTGATCGGTCTCGCCAGGCTGCGACGTCGCTGTTGCACTTCTTCGCGCGGACTCCCCGACAGATTGCAGCGTATCGCCCGGCGGGCCGGAGCTGCGAATGGCGACCGGCCGGTCGCGATCAGACTGTCCGACGAGTTCACCGTGCCCGTCACCTTCGGGATTCGCCGGCCGATGATCTTGCTCCCGTCCGACGCCGTGAGCTGGCCTGACCCCATGGTGACCGCCGCCCTGAAACACGAGCTCGCTCATGTCTCGAGACGTGACTGGCTGTGGCAGATGCTCGGCACGACGACCTGTACGGTGCTCTGGTTCCATCCGCTGGTCTGGCTGGTGGCTCGCGCTCAGCGTGACGCCGCGGAGCTCGCCGCCGACGCGAACGTCGTGAGCCAGGGCATGCCCGCTTCGACCTATGCACGCATCCTCGTCGACGTCGCCCGTCGCGCAGCGGGTACCGCCGTGCGACGCCGGGCGGCCGTCGCTTTCGAACCCACGAGTCTCGAGCGGCGCATTGCCGCGCTGGCCAACCGTCGCGCCTGCAGCCGAAGGCGGACGTCGGCCCTCCTCTTGCTCATTGTGGCCAGTGCGGTCGTCAGCGGGGCAGTGACCGCACCGACGATGGTGAATTGCGGTGGAGGGAGCCCGGCGGTCGAGGAGGCGTCGTGATGACAGGTTCCCTGGCTTTTTTTTGCCGCCAGCATGTCAATGTATTGACATATTTCAGGGAGTGCCCACGGATCGCGACGACGTACAGACGCCGGGTCGGCAGAGCGCCGGACGACATCAGGCAGTGTCGCACGTGGGAGGGACACCACTTCCTGACGGCTGTAGCTGGTCTCCTGTTCCTGGTATTCCGTCCGTCCGTGACGCTGGGCCAGGCGGACGAGTCGAGCCCCACCGCCGCGGAATCGGTCATCAGGCGTGATCACTTTGCCGTCGCCGTCGATCCCGCAACGGGCGCCCTCGTCGTGTCCGCTGGCAACCGCGACGGCGAGTGGTTGGGCGATGCGTGGACTCGGAGCGGAAACGGCTGGCGAGCGCTTCCATCGGATGGTCCGCCGGCCCGCTCCAGTCACGTCATGGCACCGGATCCGGGTGGTCCCGGGGTTCTCCTGTTCGGCGGAGTGTCGGCGGGCGGCCGGTTGCGGGGGGACACGTGGCGCTGGGACGGCACCGAATGGAGGGAGCTTTCAGGTCCGGGTCCCGGTCCACGGTACTCGCCGGCCGTGGCCTTCGACGTGCGCCGAGGACGGATCGTGCTGTTCGGCGGCTGTGGTCGGGGCTCGGACGACCTGTGGGAGTGGGACGGCGAGGCCTGGCACGCCATGCACCCGGACGGATCCAAACCGCCTTCCCGGTGTCGCGCCGCCATGGCGTACGACCCGACCCGGAAGGCCGTCCTCCTGTTCGGAGGATACGGGGACGCAGGCTCGCTGGGCGACACGTGGACGTGGGACGGACATCGGTGGGAGGAACTGGAAGTAGCGGGCCCCCCGGCCCGCAACAATCACGTCATGGCTCTCGATCCGCTGCGGGAGCGGATCGTCCTGTACGGCGGCTGGGCATCGAAGACGGATGCGCTGCTCGGGGACACCTGGGAATGGGACGGAGATGGATGGTCGAAGCTGGAGATTCCCGCTCCCCCTGCGCGCGAAATGGCCGGAATGGTGTTCGATCCCGCTTCCAGCCGCTTCCTGCTGCTCGGAGGTCGAGGCGAGGGCGGAAAGACCCTGGGAGAGTTGTGGAGTTTCGACGGCAGATCGTGGCATCGGATCGAAGACGGGAGATAGCGATGAGGCGAAGGACGGGAGACGGATCGCAGCCGAGGCAGGCGGCGAGACCGGATCGTTGCGGTGAGCCGTGTTGAATGGGATCGGGACCAACGTACGTCTACCTGGATGCTGGGCCGGCCTCGCGGCGGTTCTCGCGGCGGTTCTCGCGCTTCCGTCGCCCCTGCTCGGACAGCAGGCGCTGATCCAGCAGGCTCAGGATGAGGTGCCCGAAGACTGGGCGAGTCGGGCGGGGATCTGCCGGCGCACCACGGCGGACTGCGAAGGTCGGTCTGCCGGGGCGACCCGCCTCGAGCCCGACGAGAGCGTCGAAGTCGACGGGCGGCTCGATGAGCCCGTATGGGGGCGCGTGGCGTGGGTTTCCGATTTCATCCAGGTCGACCCGATCGAAGGCGCCCGACCTACGGTACGCACGGAAGTCGGGTTCGCGTATGACGGCCGTTCGCTCTACGTCGCGGGTCGGATGCATGATCCGGAACCAACGGAGATCCGCGCGAACCTCGCCCGCCGAGACGACCACGGGAGCTCGGACCGGCTGGTCATCTGGATCGATTCATACCAGAACCGCCGCACCTCCTACGCCTTCGTGGTTACGGCCGCGGGAGGGCGGGTCGACTACGTCACGTCATCGGACGACCGCTCGGAGTCCGACGTGTCGTATGACCCGGTCTGGTCGGCGAGGGCCGCCATCACCGACGACGGTTGGGTCGCCGAGATGCGGATTCCGTTTTCCCAGCTTCGGTTCAACAGGGCCGACGATCTCGCCTTCGGTGTGAACGTCAGACGCTACATCCCGGCCAGGGACGAGGACCTGTTCTGGGCGCCCGTGCCGAAGGACGAGAGCGGCTGGACGTCGTGGTTCGGCGACCTGGAGGGTCTCCGCGGCATTCGCACGCGCCGTCCCCTGGAGCTCGTCCCGTACGTGGCGTCCGATTTCGACGTCACGAGTGGTGCATTGGTGGACCCCGACGATCCCTTCTCCACTCGCACCGCGTTCGCCGGCCGGGCGGGTGCGGATCTGAAGGTCGGCATCGGATCGGGTCTCACGCTCGATGCGACCTTCAACCCCGATTTCGGACAGGTCGAGGCCGACCCGGCGGAGGTGAACCTATCGGCGTTCCCGACCTTCTTCGATGAGCGACGCCCCTTCTTCGTCGAGAACGCGGATCTGTTGGAGGCGAACGACCTGTTCTTCTCCCGCCGCATCGGCGAGCACCCGCACGGATCGACGCCCGGTACATACTCCGACGTCCCTCAGTCGACGACGATCCTCGGCGCGGCCAAGCTCACGGGTCGGACGGCAAGCGGGCTGTCCCTGGGGGCACTCGGCGCCGTGACGGGGGAGGAATCGGCGGAGTTCTTCGACCAGAGTGCGAACGAGTTCGGGCGGGTACGAGTCGAACCGACGACGGGCTGGCTGGTGTTGCGCGGACTGCAAGAGTTCGGGACGGCCAAAAACACGGTCGGGCTGGCATTCACCGGCGTGCGCCGCGACTTGGCCGACGGAGACTTGCTGGCCGCCGCTCTGAGCCGGGAAGCCTTCGCCGCATCCGCCGATCTGAACCTCCAGTTCGACGGGGGCCGGACGCAGCTCAACACGGTTCTCCAGGGGAGCCGCGTCTCCGGCACCCCGGAAGCCATGGCGCGCATTCAGCAATTCAGCGCCCATTACTTCCAGCGCCCGGACGCGAAGCACGTGGAGTTCGACCCGAGTCGCACCTCGTTGACAGGCTACCAGACGAAGATCGCGTTCGATCGGCGCGACGGCGATCACTGGCTCCTCCGTGCTTCCCTCGACGCCACGTCGCCCGAGTTCGACAACAACGACGCGGGAGCGCTCAACCGTGCCGATCTGGTCGACGGGAATCTCGACGTCGAGTACACGGAGAACCGTGTGGGCACGTTTCGTAACTGGACGGTTGGTGCGACGGCGAATGGCAACTGGAACTTCGACGGGACGCGGACCTACAGCGAGTATGACCTCTGGGCTTCTTTCCAGTTGCGCAACTACTGGACGATCGAGGGCGGGCCGTCGTTGTGGCCCGGCGCGTTGAGCGACACCCAGACGCGGGGCGGGCCGCTGATGGCCACCCCGACGGAAGTCGGTGGCTACGTCTATGTCAAGAGTGATCCGCGAGATCGCTTGGGCGGGAACGCATATGCCTTCTTCAAACACGACAGCTTCGGCGGCTGGCTGCTCAGTACGGGTGCGGACGTGAGCTACCGGCCCGGCGGAGCTTGGCAGTTCTCGATCGAGCCCTCGTACGAACACGAAGTCGATACGCGACAGTACGTGACTACGCTCGACGGCGGCGCGCCCACGACGTTCGGTCGTCGCTACGTCTTCGGCCGGATCGATCGGCACACGCTGTCGGCGCAGCTTCGCGTCGACTACTCGCTCTCGCCGGACCTGAGCGTGGAAGGGTACTTCGAGCCCTTCGCCGCAACCGGGGCGTACTCGGATTTCGGTGAGCTGGCCGCGCCGCGGAGCGAAACGCTCCGGATGTACGGTACGGACGGCACGTCGATCGAGGAATCGGTCGGACCGGCGCCGCGCGTGGTCGGCGTGAGCGACGGACCTGACCGCTTTTCCTTCCTGCGGAGAGACTTCCGGGCCGTGTCGTTTCGGAGCAACCTGGTGATGCGCTGGGAGTGGTTGCCTGGAAGTACCCTGTTCCTGGTCTGGCAGCTCGATCGAGGCGGCTTCGATTTCGAGTCCGCGCCGGACACCGCCGGCGTGTCGGATCTGTGGAGCAGCCCCGCAGAGCCGGGTCGGAGCATCCTTGCGATCAAGGCGACCTATTGGCTCCCGATCTGACGGACTGGACGAGATTGTCGAGGATCACCGGCGGCCTCCCTCGGCGAGCGCGACTGCACCGACGACCTACGATTTCTCGCCCCGCCGCATCTCCGGCTCGCTTCCGGGGCACGATGTCGTGGTCAGCATCGAAAGAGGCCGGGGGGCATGACCCGACGACCATTCGGCACCGACTTCGTGGCCGTGAGTTCCTTCAGGATTGGGCACGCCTCCTGCAGCCTCCGATTGCCCCCACCGCGTAACCTCAGATCGTCGTTTGTGAATCGGCTCCCTGCGCGCGATCGAGCCCGTAGACCTCGACGTGTTCCACCGCTAGTTCGTCCCGACGATGAATGACCAGGAAATCTCGGCCAATCTGGAGAACGATGCCGCGAGGGAGTTGAGCGCTGGCTACCGGCCGACCCGTCCGGTCGAACACGTGCCAGACGGATGTCTGGTCCCGTGATCCGGTATCGACCGAGTAATCCTCGATCCAGAGATATCCCAGATCGTCGACGAGAAACGAAGAGAATGTCGGCATGACGGAGGCGATCGGCACGACTTCGAGATGCCTTCGCAACTCGCGCTGCCACTCCGGAGCTTCGGCCGCCTCCTGGAGACGCCGGGCCTTGTAGCGCTGGACGTCGGCTGGCGTGACGGAACGCTCAGGCATATTGCGGAGCACGATGGAGCGTAGCTCACCGAGCATGGTGTAGCCGTAGATCCTCCACGAATCGCTGCCGCCGATCCAGAAGGATTCCGGCCCTATGGCCGCGTGTGTCGTCCTCCCGAACGGCACCGCCATCATCGTGACCTGGCCTTCGGACGTGCGCACCCATTGCTCGCTCCCCGGGAAGGCAACGTGTACGGTCGTCGGTGCTCCGGACGAGTCGTAGACGAAATAGTGCACCGTGTCCTCGGGCACGCCCTCGTAGTCGGAGCCGGTGGAGGCGCTCGGCCTCGCCGCCACGAGGAAGTGCCCAGAGCCGAAACGGCCCAGCATTCGAGGGGCGCCGACGACGGGCGGCTCTCCATTCCGAACGGCGGGGAACGGCTGCAGTGGGAATACCCGGCCAGGCAAGCCGTCGGCGCCGAAGATGGTAACGCGTCGGGCACGGTAGTCGAACGCGGCGACCGAATCGCCCCCCGCGCGGCCGATCCACGACAGGCGCTGGAACTCGCCGGGTCCATCGCCCCTCCCGCCCGCCACCTTCTGGAGCTTGCCCTGCCGGTCGAAATAGAGGAGCTGCCGCGTACCGCCGTTTCCGACGACGACGCGCCCGTCGGTGAGCCGCACAGCCCCTACGACCTGGAACAGCACCTCGTCGAGCGGACCGTTGACACTGCCGAGGCGCAATACGGGATGCCGGGACGAAGTGAACGTCTCCCATCGAGTCACGGACCGCATGGTAGTCTCGACGATGTGGATGCCGGCGGAGTCTCGCTCCACAACCGCCGTTCGCGGAGAGCTGCCTCCGCTGCAGGCGCTAAGGAGCACGGTGTTCGCCGCTACGACCAGGAGGCGACGGATACGGCGGATCGGCAACCAGAGCATACCCAGTTCCTTTCGTACGGCGTTCTCGACGGTCGTCCCCGGTCGTCATACGTCCACCTCATTAGTATATGACGAGAGTTGTCCCGGTATCGCATCCAGGTACGAAGGGCGATCAAACACGACGGAACGTTCGGTCGCCGGGACGAAGTGCGGGTGCGATTTCGGTGCTCGCCGCGCTCCGGGTGCATCTCATCACGCGCTCGCGCGCCTCATCCCGCTCACGGAGCCCGGGAGTCCGTGCGCTCTTAGCGTGAACCCGGGAGACATGTGGTCCGTCCCGAGATCGAGAGGTGCCTGCATGCAACGCTATCCAACCGCCGCCGCCCTCGTGCTCTGCCTCTTTCGGGTGGCCCTGCTTACCGCCCAGGATGTTCAGGAGCGTGTGACGACCATCGAGCCGGGGGCGTCCTGTCCGGCCGGGACCACCGAAGTCCGTCCCCGGCGGTGCATGACTCCGGTCTTCGATCCGCCCAGCATCGTCGACTATCGGCCGCAGTCCACGCTGGTCACCCAGGAGCACGTCGTGCCGCGCGCCCGGTTTCCGGCCGTAGACTTCCATGGCCATCCCCGCAACTTCGCGACCCGTGAAGACCTCGCCGCCCTCGGCGCGGCGCTGGACGAGATCAACGTCCGGGTCATCGTCGTGGCGAACAATCTGTCCGGAGCCGAGCTTCGCCAGGCGGCGGCCGCCATCCGGGCGTCGCCGACGATGCGGGACCGGGTTCGCGTAATGGCCGGCATCGACTTCGACGGAGTAGGCGGACCCGGGTGGGCGGACCGTGCCGTCGCCCGGCTCGAGGCGGATGCCGCCGCGGGCGCGGTAGCTATCGGGGAAATCAGCAAGCGCCTCGGATTATCCTACCGGAAAGCGGACGGATCTCGTCTCCACATCGATGATCCGGACCTCGATCCCGTGTGGGAGGCGGCTGCCCGGCTCCACCTTCCGGTGTTCATCCACACCGCTGATCCCGCGGAATTCTTCGAGGAGTCCGACTATACGAACGAGCGTTGGCTGGAGTTGGCGCTGTTTCCGAACCGCCGGCACGTGTCAGCCCAGTCTCCTTCATTCGTCCAACTCATCGAGGAACGCGACAGTCTCTTTCGGCGGCACCCCGAGACGACCTTCGTGACCGCCCACCTCGGCTGGCAGGCCAACGACCTCGCGCGTCTGGGGCGCCTCCTGGATGACCTCCCCAACGTATATACGGAAATCGGAGCCGTCCTGTACGACATCGGCCGACAGCCACGAACGGCGCACGACTTCTTCGTCCGATACCAGGACCGCATCCTCTTCGGCAAGGACGCCTTCCAGCCCGCCGAGTACCCGTATTATTGGCGTGTACTCGAAACGGCGGACGAGTACTTCGACTACTATCGCGGTTACCACGCCTTCTGGAAGCTGTATGGGATCGACCTGCCCGAGGACGTGCTGCGCAAACTGTACTACGAGAACGCCGTTCGCCTCATGCCGGGTCTGCCCCAGGGAGGATGGACGAACTGATGAATCGATGCGGGTCTGCGGGCGACTCTGCTACGACACCCTGCCGAATGCGGCAATCTCTTCGACGTACGCCGCATCGAACTGGAGCGCCTCCACCAACTCCGACAGCTCGGTGGCGTAGGCCGGATTCGTCCCGGCCAGGCCCAACTCGCGCGGCAGGTTGTAGCAATATGCCTCGACGGCCTCGCCCGTGCCCAGCAACTCTACCTGAACGCGCTCTCGCATGTACTCGCGAACGCTCGGCTCCGAGTAGAGAGCGCCAGCCTCCTGGTCGCTGAGCTCCATCACGATGCCGTAGGCGCGACTCGAAGCGGATCTCAGCAACGTCGCTCGCTCGCCGATGTGGATGCGGTAGTCGGGTAGCACTGCCGGCCCGACCACCTCCGGGTGAAGCCCCTTCTCAGTGAGAAGCGACTGGTCCATGAACAGGCCGTAGAAGAAGATCTTGCTCATGGGGTCGGAGCTGTCCGTGGAGACTCGAAGGAACTCACTCGCTCGACCCGCGCCACGCGCAATTCATAGCTCTCGTACCACTCCGCGACACCGCGGGCCCTGATCTCGGCGTGACGCGGGTGCCGACGCCAGGCCGCGATGGCCTCCAGGTCTCGCCAATACGAGATCGTGATCGAGAGGTGTCCATCGACGCGAACCGCCTCTTCGCCGAAGAAGTCCGGTCGTTGCTCAGCCAGGGCTCTCAGCTCGGCTGCGGCAGCCTCGTAGGCCTCCACGTCGGCATCGCGTCGAAGCTGAAACGTGAACGTGACAGCATAGAAGGGAGGGGGCGGAGGATACGCGAACATCAAGACGCCGCTTCTTTCGGCAGAGCCACTGCGGACGATACGACGACTGCGATGAAGAATCGGGCTGCCACCACCCCTCCTCGGCAATGGACTTCAAGCGGTTCGAATCGCGGATGCCTTCGAGAGTCAACGTACCACTTCGAAGCCGTGCAGCGGCGGCGATCGGGATGACTTGCACCGGGCGGGGACCAGCCGTGCGCTGGGCCGACCGAAACGGGACAGGACGCCCACGCGAGCGCCCTCGTCCTCGGTCGGTCACCTTCCCGGCCTTCCCCCGCAGCCACGGTGGACGGACGTCTCGTCCCCCCTCGCAGGCGCTTCGTACGCCGCCCGCACAATTCGCCCCGTACCGGAAGGCCAGGGTGCCCCGCCGGGGTAGTATTGTGAGAGCGACGTTTGTGGGAACCGAGGGACCGATCTCGAGTCCAGGAGCCACCATTGCAGAGTTCTCAACTCGGCGACGCAGATGCCCTGTGGCTGCTGGCACTCGCGTTGCTCGTCTCTTGCGGCGGAACGACGGAGCCACGGACGGCCGACACCCGCACGGTCGAGATCACCGCGTCCGCCGACACGCTGACCTTCCTCGGGCAGCAGCAGATCCTGGGCCTCACGGTGAAGAACGCTGCTGGCGATCCGGTGACTCCGTCAAACGTCACCTGGGCGTCTCGCGCCCCCGCCATAGTCAGCGTCGACGCCACTGGCACCGTGCAGGCCCGGGCGAACGGCGAGGCCACGATCGTCGTGACGGCCGAGACCGCCACCGACTCCATCGTCATGACCGTCGCTCAAGAGGCGGCGAACATCACGATCAGCGGAGTCGACACGGTGTTCGCTCTCGGCGTGCATGCCCGGTTGACGGCCAGGGCCGTGGACGCGGGTGGAAGCGACTACACGCTGGAACCACTGAGGTGGTCGAGCGGCGACGAGGCGACCGTGACCGTGGATCAGCAGGGGAGGGTACTGCCCCTGGCGGCGGGCCTGGTGGGCATCACGGTCAGCGCCGGAGACTTCCAGTCCGTCCATCTCCTGGCGATCGAAGACGCCATTCCCCTCGAAGTCGGCACCGCCCTGGCCGACAGCCTCCAGTTCGTCCTCGAGGACGTATCGAGCGCCAACGGCGTCATCGGTGTACAGGGTGCGGTGATCATCCCTGGGACCGGGACGTGGGTGGGCGTATTCGGACGCTCGGGCGAAGCGACCGTGATGCGCCCCGACATGGCGGTGCCAATCGGAAGCGTGGCCAAGACGGTGATCAGCGGCCTCGTGCTCCATCTCGTCGACCAGGGCTTGCTGTCCCTGGACGACACGGTGGGCGACCTGCTGCCGCCGTTCACGAACCCGAACGTGACTCCCGGGGCGACGGTCCGGCAGCTGCTGCAGAACACGAGCGGGATCGCCTCCTACAGCTCGGCCCCGGGATTCGTGGACAGCCTGCTGGTGGACCGGAACCGCGTATGGACGCCGGCGGAGGTGGTCGAGACGTTCGTCACGGCCGCGGAATTCTCACCCGGAGCCACCTGGAAGTCGTCGAACACCGGTTATCTCCTGGGCGGGATGATCGCCGAGGCCGTCACCGGGCAGAGTCTGCCGGATCTGTACGCGAGCGAGATCTACGGCCCGCTGGGCCTGCAGGAGATCTTCCTCAAGGATTCGGAGCCGGCGCGGGCCACGACGTCCGAGACCTGGAACGGGCCGGCCGGGGGTCCGTTCGAGAACTTCACGGACCTGTATGACGGGCCGTCCTTCTCCACCGGTCTGTGGCCGCTCGGCAATCTCGTCGTGAATGCCCGTACCCTGGCGTCGTGGGGCGAGGGCCTCTTCGGTGACTTCCTGAGCCCGGCCGTGCGCAACGAGATGCTCACGGCCGTCCCCGACGACGGCCGGATCCCGAACGAGGTCGGGGCCGGTATCGGGGTCCGGAAGTTCGATTTCCTGCAGCGCACGCAGTGGGGGCACAGCGGCACCGTGTACAACGGAAGCGGGTTCCTTCTGTACGATGAAGCTTCGGGCATCGTCGTGGCGCTCGTCTACAACCAGCCCGGTGGATCGCACTCGAACTCGCACTTCACGCTCGTCTCGGAGATGCTGCGGCTCGCGCTCGCCGGAAACTGAACAGGAGAAGCTGCGTGAGAATCGCTCTCTCGCTGGCCCTCGGTAGCGCTCTGAACGTGATGGTGATTCCCGCGTCGTCACGCGCCCAGGCGTTACCCGATCTGACAGAACGGACCGAGTATCCCGAGAGTCTGGCGCTCGTGAACAGCGTGCGGGAGCTGCAGGACGGGCGGATACTCGTCGCCGATCCACTGGGACAGGTGGTACTGCGCATCGACATGACACGCGGCGTGGCCGACACGCTCGGTCGCGTAGGTGCCGGGCCGCGGGAGTACCGCCAGCCGGACCGTGTGATCGCCCTTCCGGGCGACTCGACGCTGCTCGTCGATCTGGGGAATGGGCGACTCGCGGTAGTCGCACCCGACGGGCAGTTCGGCAACACCATGCCGATCGTCACCAGCGCCCCGACTGCCGGGGGTGGTGTCTCCACGCTCCTGCCGCGGTTCGCCGACTATAGTGGAGCCCTGTATTACGAGCCCCTGGTGGGCGTTCCGGGTTCGACGTCCGGCGATTCGGTGCCTTTGTTTCGCTTCGCGCGAGCGTCGGGGCGCCGGACATCCGTCGCCATGCTGAAGGTGCGGGACTCGAGCCGCGAGAATGCCAGTCGCGGCGGCGGCGTCGCCACGATCATTCGCCCCGTCCCGCTGAGCCCCACCGATGATTGGGCCGTCGGCTGGGACGGCGCGGTAGTCGTCGTCCGGTCCGGAGACTACCACGTAGAGTGGATTCGGCAAGACGGCTCCGTTCTGGTCGGGGCCCCGGTGCCGTACACCGCGGTCCGGGTGGGACGGGACGAGAAGGAGGCCTGGATTCAGAACGAAGCGGTCGGGGGCCTGAACTTCAACTTCAACAACAACAACGGGCGTACAGACGTCCGATTCAGCCGCGGGCGGAGTGGCGGCCGATCGGCCGACCCCTCCAGCTTCGACTGGCCGGCAGTAATGCCGCCGTTCGTCGCGGGACGTACCCTGGTGTCCCCCCGGGGCCAGGCCTGGGTAGAGCGATCGGTCGCCGCCGACGCCGCGCCGGTCGTCGACCTGTTCGACACTCAAGCGCGCTGGTTGGGCTCGATTACGCTTCCGCCGGGCCGCCACGTCGTAGGATTCGGCCCCGGGACCGTCTACCTTGTGCGGAAAGACGATCTGGGGTTGACGTGGATCGAACGCTTTCGAGTCACGTATCCGGGTTGATTCTGCCCGACACCGAGAGAGGGACAGCGCGGGGCTTCCGGCCGATCGGGAGGAGTGGATTCAGGGGAGAGATCGGAGTCTCCGGTATGGGTCAGCGACTACCCTTCCCATCTGGAGCATCCACCTGTGCGGTAGGTGGTCCGCCATCGCCCGATCTCATTCAGGCGGCGCTGACGCCGAGGGGTCGTGTCATACGCGGTGGGGCGGCGCCGGACCGCCCTTCGAGCCAGGAGAGTCACGTGCAAGAGGACATGGATCCTCCGACCCTTCGACGAACAGATGACCTCGGGTCCCGACGCCATCATTCTACGGCGCGCTCGCGGTGGATCGTGCGCTTCCGGATGTCGCGGGTGGATGATCGAACCAGTATCGGGTCGATCGCCGGCGGACGCGTTCCACGGTAGTCAAATCGGATCCGTCGTTGTCGGATCGATGCGCCGGCTCACCGTGGCCGGTCACTCACCATGGCGGTCCCCCCCGTTCCGGCTATCCACCGGCTGCCCAGTACGGCCGGTCGATTGTCCAGTGCTCCGGATCCCACAGGCTGTCGGATAGCGGCACGTTCACACGGATCTGCGAGTAGCGCTCCTCCTGCCGAATATCGCCGTTCACGTGAATTCGCACGTCGCCTTCGACCCAGGAGCCTTCATGCCGAGCCCATTCGCCGATGTGAGCGTCGACGACGATCTGTCCCTGGGCCCCGGCGCGCCGGATCATCCGCACCGGCAGCAGCCGTTCCGCATCCATCCAGACCTGATTCGAGGTGGTGTCGACACCGTCGGCTCCCACGACGAGCACCCGCCGGTCCTTCCACGAAGTCTCGCCGGCGCGCGTGAGATCGAAGCCGAGCGAGTCGAGGGCGGCCGCCGTCCGTTCGACCGGGAAGTGGTATAGGTCGGCCACGAGCATCAGGAGAACGTTGGCCGCCGGCCGCACGTCGGTCTGGCGACCCCCCTCGAAGGTGTACCGCTGACCCTCGCGGAACAGGTAGCCGTTGCCGGATTCGATGGGCGCGGCGTCGATGCGGAGCCGCCCCGGCGCTTCGGCCTCGTACCACGTGGTCGTGTCCACTGCCCCGTCCGTCCGGTGAATGATCGTCCGTTGCACGAAGGTGAGCGTCTCGTGCCAGCCGGCGTGATGCCGATCGTGCACCGCTTCCAGTATCTCCCGGCCCGTTGAGTACTTCGTCTGCGCGGACGCTGCTATCGGCACCAGCAACGCCAGCCAACCGACACACGCCGTCATCCTCTTCATGCGACCGCCTTTCGCGCGACTTGGCCCTGGCCCGCCCGTACGTGTCATCCAGCTGCATTCTAGGGCTCGTGCCGGCACCGTATCGCGCGTCTGGTACCAAACCGCAGCCACTGAGCCGTACCGGCCCCGGCGAGGGACGAAACGCCGCCGCTTTCACAGCGAGAATACGTCACTCGTCCGAGCGGATGCCTGCCGGACCCTGCGTCCGCCTGTCTATCCATCCTTCTCGAACCGTACCTCGTCCTCCTCATTGCCACCTCGTCCCATCCCGCTTCCGCCCGCGGAAATCGACTCACATGTTCGTGGGCGTGGTCGAGCGCTTCACGTCCTGCGGAGAACCGAAATGAACTCGTCCAGGCCACGACACAGGGGCCCATGGCGGATTCTCTCATGCCCTCGGCAAGCCGGTGTCCGGGCGACGAGCTCGGGGCGATGCGAGGCTCTTCTCCTCGTGTTCCTGGCGCTCGCGGGCTGCCGGTTCGAAGGGAGTTCCAGTGAGGGGCGAGACCCTGCGGCCGGGCTTGCCGGCTTCCGGGCGGACGTTTCCGGGGCGGTCCATGGCAGAATCGTCGGCCCGGGCGTCGTTCGATACCTCCCCCCGGCTCAAGTAGTGATGGGCCGGCGTCCCGGTTACTACTTCATCGCGGACGACGCCGGCCTGCGGGAACTCGGGATCACGTTCACGGTGCCGCTCGGCGTCGTCGAGGGTTCCCATGCCCTAACGTCCCCCTCTCCGCTGGACGCCGGCACCGCCTTCGCCGTACGTGTCGATCGATCCGTCGGAGACGGTACTCGCTCTTTCGATGTGGGCAGCTCGGGTACGATCGAGCTCCTCGACTTCCCGGAGACGCCCGAAGACCTGTCCGGTCACCATATCGCCGGGAGCTTCTCCTTCACGACCCGGGACTCCGACGGCAATCCGATTTCAGCGCGCGGGACTTTCGACTTCACGGCGGCCGCGACCAGGTAGGCGGCCTCCGAATGCTATGTCCAGTCGGGAGTGCGAGATTGGCCCTGGTCTTCGCCACTTGTGCGAGTGCAGGGTCCGCGATGGCCTCGGCGGTGCAAGACCGGTCGGTGGAAGTGGAGGTGACGGCGCTCTTCACGATCGGAGCGATCGACGGAGCGGGGTGGGAGACGTTCAGCGACGTGGCGGCCGTCGCATTCGACGGAGCGGGTCGTCTCGTGATCCTCGACGCCGGCAATGACCGGCTGGTACAGGTGGACGAGGACGGCCGGCTCGTGCGCGTCATCGGTCGGTCGGGCCGCGGCCCGGGCGAGCTGACCCGACCGACCGGCATGGCGGTCACTGCCGCCGGAGAGATCGTCGTCTTCGACATGGGTTCCGGGGCGTTCACGGTCTACGATACGGCGGGGGTATTCCTCCGACAGCTGCGTCCGCCGGTCGGGCGCGGCTTTCCCGGACGCCGACTCCGGGCTCACCCCCGCGGCGGTGTCGTGGCCGCTTCGGGCGACGGACAGGCGCTCCAGGTGCCTGGCGAGGCCGAGCCTCGGGCCTGCGTACTCAACTGGTATCCGTTGGAGTCCGCGGCCGATCCGATCGAAGTGGCCGAGGCGTGGTGTCCCGAGAGGCAGTCGTCGCCGGGGGCTGGCACCAGCACCGTGCGGGACCGACGCGTGGGTGTCACCGCGTTGCCGGCACTGGCTCCCCGCCTCCTCTTCGACGTTCTCGGCGATGGACGGGTCGTATTCTCCGATTCCACGACGTACGAGATCGACGTGTGCACACCGGGGTCGGCGGGATCACAGCTGTTTGGTCGACCCATTCCGCCGCGTTCCACCACGGCCCAGGATCGCCGCGACGAGATCGAGCGTCGCAGGGCACGGCTCAACGAGTCGACGTCCGGCGTTCGACTGGACTCGCGCCGGTCGCTCCAGCGTCAGATGGACGACCTGGAGTTCTGGCCCGAGCGTGCGGTCATCTCTCGGCTCCGTGTCGCCACCGACGGGCTGATCTGGGTCGAGCGTCGCCCCGAAGACGACGGCCCTCCGCCGATCGACCTCTTGCGGACGGACGGCGTGTATGTTGGTACGATCAGATCCGACGCTCTGCGGGTCCCCGACGCCCTGGGTCCCGGCGGTCTGGCGGCGTTCGTCGAGGCAGGTGAGCTCGGCGAGCCGCGCGTGCGGGTGGTCAGAGTGGAGTGAGGCAAGACGCTGCGCAGCCGCGGCATGTCCCTCAGCGCACCGCCGGCAGGATGTCGCTGTACAGGAAATTGACCGGGCGATTCATGTCGGCGCCCGTGGTGGCGGCGGCCGTCACCGTGACCACCATGTCGTGCTCGGGGATCAGAAAGATGTATTGCCCCATGAAGCCGACGGCCGCGTAGATCGGCGGGCCGCCGGCCCCGGGATCGGGCGGCAGAATCCACCACAGATATCCGTATCCCGTGTACCGCCCGTGTGAAGGATCGAAGGCCACGTGGCGAGACAGGGACCGCTCGACCCACGCCCGTGGCACGATCTGGCGGTCCCCCCAGCGGCCGCTCTGGAGATAGAGCTGCCCGAAGCGCGCCATGTCGCGGGACGTCATGAGCAACCCGCCACCGAGGTGTGGATGCCCTTCGTGGTTGACGTACCATCGCTCGTCGAGGATCCCCAGCGGGCGCATGAGGTTCTCCCGCGCGAACCCGATGACGTGTTCTCCGGTGCGGGCCTTGAACAGGCTGGAGATCGTTATGACACCTCCGGAATCATACTGCCAGTAGGTTCCGGGCTCGCGCACCATCGGCCGGTTCAGCCAGAACCAGTCCCATCCTGTCGCCAGGTGGTTGAGCTGATCATGTGGTGAGCCCGCGTAGCCTTCGACGTAGTCGGTGCCCGTTCGCATGGTGAGGATGTCCTCGATCGTGATCCGCGCGCGCCGCGGATCGCCGTCCAGTGAATCCGCCCACTGAGGGAAGAAGTCGAGCACGAGCTCGTCGACCCCGTGCAGAATCCCGCGCTCGATGCCGAGACCGACGATCGCCGAGGTGACGCTCTTGCTGACCGACTGCATGGTGTGGATGCTGTCGGCCGGCCAGCCGTTGAAGTATTCCTCCAGCGCCAGCTTCCCGTAGCGCACGATCAGCAGGCTGTGAATGTCGCGGATCTGGCCGGAGCGGATACGGTCGACGAGAAGGCCGAGCCGAACGGGATCGAGGCCCACCTCGGCTGGGGTGGCGGACAGCAGAGAGTCCACGGGGGTCCACGTTGTGTCGACCGGGGTGACTGGCTGCGAATCCGGCGGGGTTACCGCATCGGAGTCGGGAGGGGCCACCTTCTGCGAGTCGGCGGGAATGACGGTGGGCGAGTCTCCCGGCGCGGCAATCTCGTCGCCATTCGCGCTGCATGCCCCCGCGAGAGCGGCGAGGGCCAGGATTCCGACTAGTGAGCCACGTCTCAATTCCACCTCCGGCCAACGGGTCCACGGAAAGCTAACCTGGCGGTCGCGGAACGGACCGAGATCTCGGGCGAGTCGTGGAGTGTCGGGATCAGTCGCGCCATGCGACGACGAATCGCCGACCGTTCCGGTTCAGCCGCTCACTTCCCGGCGGCTGGATCTCCGAGACGGCGCGTTCCCGCTTCGAGAGGTCGCAGCTCATCCCCCGGCAGCACGTCCCATCCCACGCGCCGCGCCCGGCACTTCACCCTCTCCTAGCATGAGGTTGCACACTAGTAGAGGAGGCTTCATGCGAGTTCGTTCGTCTGCGTTGGCGATCCGGTGTCCGGGTACTTTCGTCGCTTCGTTCGTCGCGCTGGCCCTGGCGGGGTGTGGAAGCAGCACGGAGCCGCCACCGCCACCACCCTCGACGCCGACCGCGGACATCGAGGCCTCGGTGGACGGTCCGGGCCCCCTTGCGCTCGGTGAGGACGCGTCGTTCACGGTCCGGGTCCATAACAAGGGTCCGGACGGCGCCGAGCAGGTTTCCGTGCAGGCCTCACTGGTCGGGGCGTTCGATCTCGTGTCGATTTCGAACGGCGGAGAGCTGTCGGGCTCCACCGTCACCTGGCCGAACCGGGCCAGCCTCGCGAAGGACGCATCCCTCGAGTTCACGATCGTCGTGCATCCGACGGCGGAAGGATCGGTTTCGGTGACGGGGCAGGCCGGCTCGGACACGGAGGACCCGGATCCGGCCAACAACGACGGCAGCGCGGCGGCCGCGTCCGCCAGCGCCGACGTGACGGTCCAGGCCGACCTGGCCATCGCCGCCCCGACGCCCGGAGCGGCGGATGGGGGCGATACGATCGTCGTGACGCTGACGGCGACTAACGCCGGGCCCTCCCCGGCCTCGGACGTGATCGTCACCGATTCCCTTCCGGAGGCCGTCGAGGTGGTGTCCATCTCCGACGGCGGCACCAGGAACGGCCAGAGCATCACGTGGCCGGCCGTGGCGAGCCTCGAGGTCGGTGGGTCGGTCGCCTACGACGTCGAGCTCGTCGTCCCGCACGTCGGCCCGCTGCGGATGGTCCAGAGAGTGGGCGCGGGGAGCGAGGACCCGGTGTCTGGCAACGACCGGATGGCGAGCCGCACCGTCGTCACGGCCACGCCAGTCCTTACGATCCAGGGCACTCTGGCCGGCGAACAGTTCGGCTGGGAGGTCAGGTCCGTCGGTGACCTCACCGGCGACGGGGCGGCAGACCTGGCGATTTCGGGCCCGTTCGGCAGCAATGGCGGGAATCAGACGGGCAGCGTCTACCTGTACTCCGGGGACGATGGCTCCCTGATTCGTCGGATCGACGGAGCAGACCTGGACTGGTTCGGCGTCGACATGAGCGTGGACACCGACTTCACGGGCGACGGCGTCCCGGACCTGGTCGTCGGAGCTCCCGGGTCCAGCGGGTTCGGACTCACCGGTCGCGCCTACATCGTCTCCCCCGTCGACGGCACCATCGTAGAGACGCTGTCGGGAGAGCAGCCGGACGATCGCTTCGGCTACAGCGCGGCCTCGGCCGGCGACGTGGACGGCGACGGCATACCCGACCTGTACGTGGGCGCGCGCGACAGCGACGCCGGTGGCACCGATGCCGGCCGCGCCTATGTCTACTCGGGGGCCGACTGGTCGCTTCTGTTCACCCTCGACGGCACGGCCGGGGACCACTTCGGCCAGACCGGGGGCGGGGTGGGGGATCTGAACAATGACGGGTTCGACGACATCGCCATCGGGGCGCCCGACTACGGCCCGACGGCGAATCCGGGCCGCGGTCGTGTCTACGTGATCTCGGGGGCGAACGGCCAGAACCTCTACGCACCGATCGAGGCCGATGGGACCGCGATCAACTTCGGCTACTTCTGGGTCCTCGGCGCGGGCGATCTGAGCGGTGACGGTGTCCCGGACATCCTGGCCTCGGACATCAACAATGCGGCGGGCGGCGGCGACACGGGACGGCTGTACGTGCTTTCCGGGACGAACGGCGTTCCCCTATTCACTCTGACGGGGGAGTCGCCCGGCGATCAGTATGGCATCACACATCCGACGGAGGACCTGGACGGCGACGGGACGAACGACATCATCGTCGCGGCCTGGCTGAGCAGCGAAGGAGCCAGTCAGGCTGGCAAGATCTACCTGGTATCCGGCGCTACCGGTGAGACCCTACGCACGATCACCTCCACCGTGGCGGGTGAGAACTTCGGGTTCGACGCGTTCGTGATCGGAGATGCCACCGGGGACGGCATTCCCGATATCGCGGTGTCGGGAGGAATCTCGAACTCCGCGGCCGGACATGTGAAACTCTATGCCGGCGTGGAGCCATAGTCCGATGAACGGCACACGACTGCTCGGGTTGGCGTTGCTGGCGTCCTTCGCGTTCTCCTGCGGTGGCATGCCGACCCCGCCGACACCGGACGACGATCCCGAGGTTCCCAACCAGGAGCCACCGGCTCCGAACGAGGACCCGGGAATCACGAACCAGGCCCCGACGTTCGACAATGTCCCGCCAGCCACCGCGGACCACAATCGGGTCTGGACCTTCGACGTAGCCCTGTCGGACCCCGACGGGGACGACGTCGTTCTCGCCGTGCTCGACAAGCCGGAATGGATGGACTTCGATCCGACGTTGTTCCGCCTCTCGGGGATCGCCGGTCGGGAGAACATCGGAGCTGACGACTTCACCTTGCAGGCCTCCGACGGAACGGATTCGACGTCTCGCACCTTCACGGTAAACGTCGTGGAAGGAGAGATCGTCTGCGACCAGGATTTCGGGGATCCCGCTCAATCCGACTACATCCTTCCATTCCACGTCGGAGAATCCTACGAGGTGATCCAGAGCTATTGTTCTCCCAACCCGACGTGGGGGCACCACACCTGGTTCGCCTACGACTTCGACTTCGTGACCGGGGACACGATCATCGCGAGCCGGGCCGGCCTGGCGTGGTTCGTCCGGGAGGACCAGCCTGACATCGGAGGCAACTGCTCGGGCGGCAAGGAGAACATCATCTTCGTGCTTCACGACGACGGCACGGTGATGAGCTATGCCCACCTGACGACGAACGGGGCGCTAGTTTCGGCGGGTGAGCGGATTGAACAGGGCCAGCCGATCGGGTTGAGCGGCAACAGCGGATGCTCCTCCGGTCCGCACCTCCACGTGTCGTTGCACCGGAGCACCGACGATCTGGGAGCTAAGGGGTCCCTCCCGATGAACTACAGCAACGCCGTGGGACCTCTCGATGAGAATCGCGGCCTCATCTATGGCGAGAGCTATCAGGCGGCACCGGTATCGCAGTGAGGCACACTCGCGCCCGACGCAGTCGCATGGCACAGGTGCGGTCGCGGGTTTAGAGGGAGGGACTGCCGAATGGACTTTCGTCGCGGGATGGCGGTGCTGGCCTTCGCGCTCTCTCCGACCGTTCTGCTGGCGCAGGAGCAAACGGTCGACTTTACGGGCGTCGATCAGTTTTGGACGATCGTCGATCGACTCTAGTCGGGCATCGAACCTCCCGCTATCCAGTGGGACTCACTGTTCGCAACCCCGGGCTATGCGGCACTCGAGGAGCGGGAAGGTCGGCGAGCGGCCCTGGAAGCCGGAATACGTCTTGCTTTTCGGCCGGATCTCGAGGCGCAGAGAGATTCAGTGCTGCGGATCGGTTCGTGGACCGCGCGTGTTATCGACCATATGCTCTCCCTATCATCCCGCCGCGATAGTCTGACCAGGCTGCGACATCAGCTTGCTCGGAGCGACGTACTCGGCTCTTCGCTGGCTTTGGTGCAACAGCTGTTACCCCCCGAGACCGTCGCGCGTCTGGGCAGCCCGGCGGTGGCCTTCGTGTTTTTTCTGCCGGACGGACGAGGCTATCCGACGATCATCGTCGCCGATTTGGCCAATGTTGCGGGAAGGCGGGATCCCACGGCCTTCTTCGCACACGAGGCAATGCACTTCTATTACGGACGACTTTCCCGCGAGCGTGAGGGGGCGTCCCCGGATACCGTCAATGGTGAATCCGCGCTTGAGAGCCTGATGACGAAGCTGTTCGAGGAATCGTTGGGCGATCAATTCGACAAGGCGTCGGCCCTCGAGCTATCGGAGCGAGAGTTCGCGACAATGCCGATGACCGAGGGATGGCGTGGCTTCATGAGTGAGTATCGGCGCGAGTATGCGCATGCCGCCGAAGACCTCGGTGCGCTCAACCGGAGTCTGAGCGCGGTCGCGAGCGACTCTGCCGAGCTCGAGGCGGAGGCCAGGCGAATCGCCGACTCCCTTCCGCTGGAGGGAAGACCCATCGGTTTCTTCATTACCCGGACGATTCGGCGCCAACTCGGCGACGCGAGGCTTGCTTCAACAGTGGGAAGCCCGCGGGGCTGGCTGCGTGCCTACCGTGAAGCCGCCCGGATGTCGGGCTGCCGCTGTCCCACACTCGATCAAAGCTGGACGGGCCGAGTAGGAGGGAGGACCGGGTCCGAGTAGCCCCTGGAGTGGCATACTTGCACGCTCGCGGATGCGCGGCCCCGTCTCGTCGGACTCGGCGCAGACGCCGTCGAGCAGGGCCGGTAATGTCGGGAGACCCGCGGGGGCCGACTACTGGAGATCCGAGCCCTGTCTCGTCCGCCCGAGGTTGTACGGGTAAGGCCGAGAGCATTTGCAGTCGTGCAGTCCGGAGGTACGTTGCCGACGCTCGGTCATGAGTGTGCTCACGGCTTCGCCCCCACATGTCGCGATTCGACGCTGTGTCACGCATACATTGATGTAGGCGTCGCGGCGGCACCCCAAATGGGCCGAGCGGCACGGGACAACGACAGCCGGGAGAGGCGACCATGCGGAAGTTCATCATCGAGCGCGAGATCGAAGGCATCGGGAACGCGGACCGTCCGACGCTCCGGCGAGCGGCGCGGAAGTCCAACTCCGTGCTCGCCGAGCTCGGGACCGACATTCAGTGGCAGCACTCCTACGTGGCGGGAGACAAGACGTTCTGCGTCTATCTGGCGAAGGACGAGGAGCTGATTCGCGCCCACGCCGAGCGCAGCGGTTTTCCCGCCACGATCATCACCGAGGTTCGCACGATGTTCGACCCGTCGACGGCCGAGGAGCAGGAGACGGCCGACGGGTAGGCCAAAACGACAAGCATGCTGTCAGCTTGACCACCTGTAACCGACTGCAGTGTGCAAAGTTGGCAGGATATGCCGTCCTGCCGTCGGCACGCTCGTTGCAACTCCTGTAACGCGAGACCGCGACCGGGAATGTCACCCGGTCGACGAGAGCGATCGAAGCTGTTCACGCATCGATCAGGAACCGATGTATGGACGAGGAGGACACGAGAATGCTGCCGACGACGCGCAGAAACCGGACGTACCGCACCGTACCCGAGTTCCGTTGGGACGTGGACCGGCTGTTCGACGAGATGCTGAATCGGGGTTCGATGAGCATCGCCACGAGCGGACCGGCCGCGGATCTCTACGAGACCGAGGACGCGTTCGTGCTCGACATGAATCTCCCGGGCTACGACCTGTCCGACATCGACGTGAACCTGGAGCAGGGCGTGCTGCAGATCTCCGGCAGCCGTGAAGAGGCGGCCGACGAAGAGAAGGGCACGTACCACGTGCGCGAGCGCGGCTGGGGGCGGTTCACCCGCACCTTCACCGTGCCGCACACGATCGACCCGAGCGCCGTCGAGGCGGAGTTCGCCAACGGCGTGCTCACGGTCAGGCTCCCGAAAGCGGCCGAGGCGAAGGCCCGCCGCATCGAGGTCAAGGGCGGCAAGTGAGCGACGAGGTCGCGGCGCGCGCTGACGGCGCGTGAGCCGTCCGAGAGGAAGCTCGCGAATCAGGGGTCGGCCCGGAGGCCGGCCCCTTCGCGTATCCGGGAGCGATCCCGCGAACGCCGGGCGTCAGGGCGCGAGCCGGGTGGAGTAGACCGATTCGAACGCCGCCACGCCGCGCTGCATGCAGACGGTGCGCGCCTCGCCCTCGCCGTCGCACGGCTGCAGCTCGGGGTCCCCCGCGGTGACGAACAGGTCGAGCCCTCCCGAAGTGCGGAAGATCAGCGTCATGTAGCCGGGCCGTGACGCGGCGAACCGCAGCCCCTCGGCGGCTGATACCCTGGTCAGCTTACTCCCGGCCCCGCTCACGAGGACGTGGGCCGGATCGGTCGGGCCGAGGCCGTCGAACACCTGCAGCGAGTGGTCGTGTCCCCCGGCGAATACCAGCGGACGCCGGCCCGCCGCGGCCACGCGCTCCCTGAACCGGCCGAGGAAATCGGAGTAGACCGGCGAGTCGAGGTCCTGCACCAGCGTTCCGGATTTCTCGAGCAGCCAGTAGTAGCCCAGGGCCCGGCCTCCCTCGGTGACGCCGTGGGGGCCGGACGTCTCCCACGGATGGTGCGCCAGGACGATGATCTCGCGGTCGCCGGCCGTCTCGAGCACCCGCTCGAGGCGCTCGAAGAAGGCGGATTCCTCGTCTTCGTCCAGCGGGCGCAGGAACCAGTCCGTGTCGAGAATGACGATCCGGTACCCGCTGCCCACGTCGCGAATGGATGGACCGGGGCGGCCGGCTTCCGGAATCATGGCGACGCGGGCCCCCCCTACGTCGCGCGCCCGGTGCAGGGCCTCCTCTTCGTTGCGGAGTCGCGCCACGCCCTTCTCGCCGACCATCCCGCCCCAGTCGTGATTGCCGGGCACGAACCATCCACGCGTGCCGTGCCGGCGTGCCGCCGGTCCCGAGACGATGTCGATCTGGCTCCACAGTCGTACCGAGTCGGTCGTGAAGTGACGGTCGGAGCGGTCGCGCACGCCTCTCGGATACACGTTGTCGCCCAGGAAGGCGACCGTGACCGCCGAGTCGCGGCCCAGCGCGCTCGACCAGCGCTCGACGTCGGATCCGAGTCGGGCCAGGAGTGGAGAACGGCCGGACTCCGCCTGCCCGGCGTCTCCGACCAGGAACAGCACCGCCTCCACGTCGGCCGGCGCCGCTTCCGCGATCGGGGTGAACGGCGGCAGCTCCGGGGGCGGAAAGCCGCGTCCGCAGCCCGCAGCGGCCACGGCGGCGAGGAGCGCCACGCGCAGGAGCAGGGGCGACCGGTTCACAGCCGGATCCGCAGCAGGGGGATGTCGGGCGACCGATGCCGGCGATTCGCCGCGGGAATCGGCGAACCCTGGCCGTCCGCCTCGTAGGAGAGCATGCCGTAGAGCGAGCCGGCCAGCACCCCGGCCGCGCTGCCGATGATCGCTCCCGCCCATTTTCCCTGGTCGGTTTCGCTCAGGAGCTCGCCGACCGCGTAGCCGGCGAGGGCGCCCACTGCGAATCCTGCGCTCCCCCAGGCGAGCGAGCGGGCGAGGCGCTGCTCGTCGTCGAGGCCCATCACGAATCCGCCGACCGGCATCACCACCGCCGGGACGATCTCCCAGCGCGGCGCGAGGGCGTCGTCGAGCGAGTAGATGTACGAACCCGCGCGGGCCTTGGCCACGAAGATCCCGGTCGTGACGAGCACGCCGCCGGCGGCCCCGCCGAGCGCACCGTAGGCGGCGGGAACGGCCTGCTGGGCCTGGGCCGCGACAGGCCGGCCCGCCGCGCCCGGCCCCCCCAGCCCGAGAATCAGCAGGGCGGCGAGAAGGCGAAGCAATCCGGAGTCCTCGGGTCGTCGAGTCATCGGTCGCTCAATCGTTCGTCGATTTCTCGCCACGCCCCGCTCCCTCGATCCGCGGGAGTCGGCGGAACGGGCGGCGGCCGGTGATCAGGCGGGCGCCACGCCGGAACGTCAGGTACGACCAGGCCCAGCCGGCCAGCACCCACAGGCGGTTTCGGAAACCGATCAGGTAGAAGATGTGAATGAGGAGCCAGGCCATCCACGCCACGAACCCCGACAGCCGGAGCCGACCGACCTCGCCGACCGCGGCGGCCCGGCCGATCGTGGCCAGCGAGCCCTTGTCGCGATACTCGAACGGCCGGCTCGTGCCGCCGGCCACGAGCCGCGCGATGTTGCTCGCCGTGTGCTTGCCCATCTGGATGGCCGCCGGCGCCACCCCGGGAACCAGCTCGTCGCCGTCGGTCCGGGTGACGTGCGCCAGGTCGCCCACGACGAACACGTTCGGGTGGTCCGGGAGCGAGAGGTCGGCGGCGACCTCGACGCGGCCCGCCCTGTCGAGCGGCGTCCCGAGCGAGGCCGCCAGCCCGGACGCCTGCACGCCGGCCGCCCACAGCACCGTGCGCGCCTCGATCCTGCGGTCTCCGATCGACAGGCCGTCGTCATCGATTTCGGTGACGAACGACTCGAGTTGTACTTCGACGCCGAGCCCCTCGAGTTGCCGCTGCGCCCTCCGGCTGGAGGTGGGCTCGTAGGCCGGGAGAATCCGGTCGACGCCTTCGACGAGCAGCACCTCGACGGCCTCGCGGTCGATTCTCCGGTAGCCCTCTTCGACGGCCTGGCGGCCGATCTCGGCCAGCGCGCCCGCCAGCTCGACGCCGGTCGGACCGCCGCCCACGACCACGAACCGTAGCCAGGCGCGGCGCGCCTCGGGGTCGTCCTCGCGCTCGGCCGCTTCGTAGGCGAGGAAGATGCGGCGGCGGATCTCCAGGGCGTCTTCCACCGTCTTCAGGCCCGGGGCGTCTTTCTCCCAGGCCTCGTGGCCGAAGTAGGAGTGCGTCGCACCCGTCGCGACGACCAGGTAGTCGTACGCGATCGATCCGTTGTCGAGCTCGACGCGGCCCGCGTCGACGTCGACGGCCGCGGCCTCGGCCAGGAGCACCGAGCAGTTCTTCTGCCGGCGCAGGGCCGAGCGCAGCGGGTAAGCGATGTCGCTCGGGTTCAGGGCGGCGGTCGCCACCTGGTAGAGCAGCGGCTGGAACAGGTGGTAGTTCTCGCGGTCGACGAGGACCACATCCACGGGCGCCCGTTTCAGGGCCCGTGCGGCATTGAGGCCGGCGAAACCGCCGCCGACGATCACGACGCGGGGAGGGTTCATCGGTGGCGAGGCAGGGGGTTCAGGCGCCGGCCGCTCCCGCCGGCTCCGCCTCAGGTGCCCGCACCTTCACCGCGCAGAACTTGAACTCCGGGATCTTCCCGTGCGGGTCGAGCGCGTCGATCGTGAGCACGTTCGCCGCCGCTTCGCGGAAGTGGAACGGGATGAATACGCTGCCCGGAACCACGCGGTGCGACGCCTCGGCGGCGAGCATGATCGTGCCGCGACGCGACTCGACCACCACGTCG
>JASFRN010000007.1:0-46186 GCA_050114915.1 Gemmatimonadales bacterium
CGCGGACAGCGTCGGCGTGCCCGGGGGGGCGGTCGTGATCCTCCGCGGCGGCGGCCCCGCCTTCTTCCACCCGTTCGGCGTCGCCGACTCGGCGGGCACGCCAGTCACGCAGGCCAGCGCTTTCCGGATCGCCTCGGTGTCGAAGGTGTTCACGGCCGCCGCGGTCGCCCGGCTCGTCGCCGGCGGGCGGCTCGACCTCGACGCGGACCTCCGGTCCGGCCGGCCCTGGCTCGCGTCGCTCGCCCCGGATCAGCCCGTGACGCTGCGCCAGCTGCTCACGCACACGAGCGGCTTCGACGACCGGGCGGTCGGGATGTTCGCCCGGACGCCGGCGTCGGTCGAGTCGCTGAGCGACTATCTGCCGGCTCACATGCCCCGCCGCACGACCCGGCCCGGACGCTGGACCCGCTACTCCAACTACGGGGCCGGTCTCGCCGGCCTGGTCGTCGCCGAGACGGTCGGCAGCTCGTTCGCGGCCGCGGCGGACTCGCTGCTGTTCGCGCCGCTCGGCATGGCGTCCAGTAGCTTCGCCCAGCCACTGCCCGCCGATCTCGAGCGGCGGCTGGCGCGGGCGTTCCCCTGCCCCGACGCGCGTTGCCTGCCACGACCGCTGGACTACCGCCGCATGCCGCCCGCCGGCGGGCTCGTCACGACACCGGCGGACATGGCGGTGTTCCTGCGCGCGCTCTCGCGCCCCGCCGACTCGGCGCTGGGCGCGACGGCGGTCGAGGTCTTGACCCGCCGCGCGTGGGGCCATCGCCCCGAGCTTCCCGGCCTCGCCCTCGCCCTGCAGGAACAGCAGGTGGCCGGACATCGCGCGGTCGTCCACGCCGGCAACAGCTCCGGCTACACGAGTCTGTTCGTCGTCGTGCCTGGGGCGGACGCGGGCCTGTTCGTGGTCGCCACCGGGGGCTCGACCCGGTTCGGGGCCCACGTGCTACGGCTGTTCGCAAACGGGCTCCCCCCGGCCGCGGACGCCGATGCCGGTGCGGTGTCCGGATCGCCGCGTCCCGTGCCCGCCGGTGAACAGGAACAGTACGCGGGCACGTATCTGCTCGGACGGGCCGCGCGGGGCTCCTACGAGGGCTTTGCCGGGCTCTTCCTGTTCGCGAGCCCGATCGGCTTCGACGAGGACGGCTGGCTGGTGCGGGTCGAGGGAGGCGAGCTCCGGCGCTACGGACGAGTGGACGGCGACCTGTTCGAGACCGTCGACGGGGTCGACCCGGGTCGCGACCGGGGCCGCCTCGCGTTCGAGCGGGAGGACGGGGAGGTGGTCGCGCTGCACGCCGCGAGCGTGTTCAACGGCGCCCGCTTCCCGGCCGCCTACGAGCGCCTGGCCGGGTGGGAGGCCCCGCACTTCATGAACGAGCTCCTCTCGTGGCTCGCCGCTCTTCCCGTGCTCGCCCTGGTCGCCTGGGGGCTTTTCTTCGCGGCAAGCTTCGTGTTCCGGCGAGACCGGCGCGGTCCCGCCCGCGGCGGGCTCGCGCGAGTCGGGCTGGTGGTCGCCGTGGGCCTCGTGCTGGAAATCCTGGCGTTCGGATTCGGCTTCATGGCGAAGTTCAACGCGATGGCGATGGATCGTCCCGAAACGCTCGCCTACGGGCTGCCGGTCACCCTCTCGCGATTGCTGTGGCTCCCGTGGGCCGTAGCGGCCGGCGCCGTGCTGCTGCTCGCGGTCACCCTGCGCGCCTGGTCGCGACGAGGACGCGAGCAAGTGCGCGTCTCCGACCGCCTGCTGTTCGCGGTCGTCGCGTCGTGCGGTGTCGCGCTCTCGGCGTTGCTCGTTCACTTCCACCTGCTGCCGCCCGCCGGATGATCGCGGGACGATTCCCCGTCTTCTGGTCCCGCCTCGACGAGCTCGTCGACGGTGGCTCCCGTCTCCCCGCCTGGCTCGACGACCGGCAGGCCCGCAGCCGCGCGACCCGCGAACGAATTCTCCGCGTCGCGGAGTCGTTCGTGCGGCGCGGCTCGTTCGACGAGATGTCGATGCAGGAGCTGGCGGAGGAGGCGGGCGTGAGCGTGGGCGCCGTCTACGCGCGCTTCCCGTCGAAAGCGACGGTCCTCGAGCTCGTCGGACTGGTGGCGTTCGATGCCGCGCGCGCAGAGTTCGAGGGCGCCCTCGCCGCGCTTCCCCCCGGCGCCGGGCTCGGCGAGGTGATCGACGCCTACACGTCGACGCTCGTGCGTGCGCTGCACGAGCACGCGCGGGTCCTCCGCGAGATTCGCGGGAACGCGAGCGAATCGTCGGAGCTTCGGAGCCTGCTGCGCCGGACGAACGGGGCGATCCACGAAGCGTTTCTCGGACGTGCGCGGGCGATCGAAGGGGGGATCCGGCACCCGGATCCCGAGAAGGCCTTGCTGTACGGCCTGTTCATGGTGAACGCCGCGGCCCGCGAGGCGGTGCTCGCCGGCGCGCTCGCCCCGTACGGGCTCGAGGGCGACCGTGCCGAGCTGGCCGCCGAGTTGGCCCGGTCGTTCCGGCGGTACCTGGGCATCGGGGAGACCGGTTGACGCCGCGCGATTGATGGCGCGTTGATGGGCGCTCGTGTCGTGGAAACAGACGAAGAAGCCGAGGCCCGACGGCGAGGCCGCCCTCGCCCGCTGGGCCCGCCAGCACGACGTCCCCGACACCTCGCGGCCGAAGCTCCGGTCGGAGCTCGCCGCCACCAGCCTGGGCGAGAGCGACGTCATCGATCTCGCGGTCTACGAGGCGGCCCGAGTCTGGCTGGAGGCCAACCGCGTCGCCGCGGGTGTCCGCGCGTGCGTATCCAGGACGAGAGCTCGAAGGCGTACAGCCTGCCGAGCGTGACCGACGTGTTCGTGGCGGATTGAACTCACCTGGGATGCTCGAATGCGGGGATGATCCGCGAGCACGACAATGCACGATCATGCATTTCTAACCGTTTTTGCGACTCCGACATCGCCATCCGCCGCATATATGCACGATCATACATATCCACCTTGCCAAGACGGGGCTCGCGGCGCTATGCTGTCTCACCATGAACGATCGTGCAGATATGAGGACCCCGAAACCGGACGAACCGCCGGATGGCAGTCGCGTGATGTCGCTGGCCGTGGCCGTCAGACGTCGCCGGCACGAGCTCGGCTTGCGGCAAACGGAACTCGCGGATCTCGCCGGGTGCTCGCAGCGCTTCGTGCATACCGTCGAGCAGGGAAAGCCGACTCTACGGCTGGACAAGGTCCTCGATCTCCTCGAGGTCCTGGGACTGGCCCTCCTCGTCGTTCCCGGTAGAGGCCGAATCGTCGCCGCGTCCGAGCGCTCGACGGACCGCGTGGAGCCGGAGTGAAACCGCTCGGCGAGCTTCGTTCCGTGGAGCGGGCCACCGTACTGAAAAAGGGCGTCCGCGCCGGCACACTCGAGCGGCGCAAAGACGCCGTCGTCTTCTCCTACGACGAGGCATACGTGGCGGCCGGCGGTGCACCGGTGGCCACGACGCTACCCTTGACGACGGATCCGGTCGCGACTCATGCTCCCGGCGCCCTCCCCCCTTTCTTCTCGGGTCTTCTCCCCGAGGGACGCCGTCTCTCCGCGCTGAGATCGGCCGTGAAGACGTCCGCCGACGACGAGTTGACCCTGCTTCTCGCCGTGGGGGGAGACGCCGTCGGTGACGTGCAGGTCGTCCCCGTCGGGGAAAGGCCGCTCGACATCGAACCACGCGTCACCGTGTCGGAGTGGAACGCAGTGAGATTCGACGAGTTGCTGGCCGCCTCGATCGGCGGCCCCGGAGAGATCGACCGGGTCGCCATCCCCGGAGTGCAGGACAAAGTCTCCGCCCGGATGATCAACGTTCCCGTCGCGCGGGCGGGCGAGCGCTATCTGCTGAAGCTCGATCCCCCGGAGTTTCCGCATCTGGTCGCCAACGAGGCCTTCTTTCTGGAGGCCGCCCGACTCTCGGGCCTCGACGCGGCGGAGGCGGAGGTCGTACACGACGCGGCCGGAGCACCCGGCCTCCTCGTGCGGCGTTTCGATCGCATTCCCACTCCCGACGGCGGGATGGCGATGCTCGCACAGGAAGACGCGTGTCAGGTGCTCGCCCGGTATCCGGCGGACAAGTATCGAGTCACGACCGAGGCCGCGATCAGAGCCCTGGCCGACGTCTGCCGGGCTCGTCCCGTCGCCGCCCTTACGCTCATTCGGCAGTTCGCCTTCGCGTACCTCACCTGCAATGGTGACGGCCACGCCAAGAACTTCTCGGTCCTTCGCACCGAGGACGGGGAATGGCGCGTCACGCCGGCCTATGACGTCCCCACGTCGTATGTCTACGGCGATTACACCATGGCGCTCACGCTCAACGGCAAGAGCAGGGAAGACATCGGCAGGCAGGACTTCGTCGCGCTCGGACTGGCGGTCGGAGTGCGGCAGCGAGCGGTCGAGAGTGCGCTCGACGAGCTCGGCGAGCGCGTCGACCCGTGGATCGACGACATCGCCGGCCTTCCGTTCGACGAAGGCGTGCTGCTGAAGCTCCGGCGTGCCATCGAGTACCGTCGGCGGCGCCTGACCGACGGCGCTGATACCCCCTAGGGGAATCGAACCCCTGTCTCCTGGCTGAGAACCAGGTATCCTGGGCCACTAGACGAAGGGGGCCTGGATTCCTCGGCGGCAGCAGCCTCGAACGCCGTGAGACTCTACTCCGAGGGACGCCCTATTTACAGAATTCGCCTCGGACTGTCAACCTCCCCGGTGCCCGGCATCTGCCGACGATTCCGCGTCTGACGACGCTCGATCAGCCCGTCAGACCGCGACCCCCACCAGCCGTCCCACCAGCGCCGTCAGCGCCATGGCGAACGCCCCCCAGAACACGACGCGGACGGTACCCCTGAGGATGCGAGCTCCGCCGACCCGCGCCGCCAGGGCGCCGAGGATCGCGAGGAACACGAGCGAGCAGCCGGCCACCCACGGAATCACGACCGGCAATGGGGTGATCCACGCGACGAACAGTGGCAGCCCCGCGCCGACCGAGAACGTCGCGGCCGAGGCGAACGCCGCCTGCAGCGGACGCGCGCGGTGGATTTCGCTCAGTCCGAGCTCGTCGCGCAGATGGGCGCCCAGGGCGTCGTGCTCCATGAGCTCGTCGGCGACCTGCCGCGCGAGCGCTTCCGACAACCCACGCTGTTCGTAGATGCCGGCCAGCTCGCCCTTCTCGGCGGCCGGGTCGCTCGCCAACTCTCCCCGCTCCCGCTCGAGGTCGGCGCCCTCCGTATCGGCCTGTGAGCTGACGGACACGTACTCGCCGGCCGCCATCGACATCGCCCCGGCGACGAGTCCGGCCACGCCGGCGAGCAACATCGGCGCCCGGCCCGGTTCGGCGGCGGCGACTCCGACCAGGAGACTGGCGGTGGAGACGATGCCGTCGTTCGCGCCGAGCACGGCGGCGCGCAGCCAGCCGATCCGGCTGCCGTAGTGACGTTCCTGCACCGGATGTCGCGCCACGTGATCCTCCCGTTCTCCAGGGTCCATCTGATGAGTGACCGGAACCCGCGCGAGGTTCCGGCGTCGCTGCCTGTCAGCCGGTCCTCCCGACGCATAGCTTGCCCGGCATGAACTGGGAATACCTGCACCTGATCAGCCATCCGTTCGCGATCGTGCTTCCGATCGCCGGCGCCGCCGTCGGCCTGGCGGGCTGGGCGATTCGCCGTGAAGAGCTCGAGCGCTGGGGCGTGCTCGCGGTGCTGCTGGGCGGGATCGCCGCGATCCCCAGCTACTTCACCGGGATCGCGGCGGCGGACGACGTCTCGCAGCGCACCTTCGTCACGCCCGGTGTCGTGCAGACGCACCGCACCTGGGCGACCTGGGCCGCCGTGATGCTGGTCACGGCGGCGATCTTCGCCGGCTACTCGATCTTCCAGCCCCGCGAACGCCGTCTGCGGCGCTTCGTCTTGCTCGTGGCCGCCGCGACCGCGGCCCTCACCGGATATGCCGCCTTCCGGGGCGGAAAGATCCAGCACGGCGAGCTGTCCGGGGCGGATCAGCCTTCGAGCGCCACCAGGATCCCCGAGGATACGACCCCGTGACCGATCCCCGCGCCATTCCCGACCTGCCGATCGAGATCGGCACCGGCCTCGAAGAGTCTCGCACGGTGTTCAACTCTCAGGCGACCCTCACGCAGCTCATGTCGCCGGGAGACGCGAACCTGTGGGGGAACGTGTTCGGCGGCGTGATCCTCGCCCTGGTCGACAAGGTCGCCTGGGTGAGCGCGGCGCGGCACTGCGAGAATCCGTGCGTCACCGCGAGCTTCGACCAGGTCGATTTCCGAGCCCCGATCGAGATCGGCGAGGTGGTCACGCTGAAGGCGTCGATCAACACGGTGGGCCGCACATCGATGGAGATCGGGGTGCGCGTGGAGGCCGAGCAGGTGCACGGCGGGGGCCGACGCCATACCAATTCGTGCTATGTGACGATGGTGGCGGTGGACGAAGCCTTCAAGCCGAAGGCCATCCCGAGGTTGAAGATCGAGACGGAAGAACAGTACCGCCGCTATCAGGACGCCGAACAGCGGCGGAGGGCGCGGCTGGCGCTGGCGGAGGACCGGGCCCACCGCCGCGCGCACGACTGAGGCGTCAGTTCAGCAGCATCACCAGCGTGTAGAACACCAGCGTGGCGGCGCACATGGCGCCGATCTGCATCAAGAGGTGCCCCGGCGACTGCTTGGCCAGCAGACCCAGGATGAGCCCGATGACGACGGCCGTCAGCAGCAGGATCAGCAGTAAGCTCATTCGATCTTCCTCGTTGCCCCGTGAAGTTCGTGGTGTGCCTGGCGACGCGCCCGGGGACTCCCCGCCCGTCGGCCGCGCGGGCCGAATCTACGTCACGACGGTCCGAAGCGCTTCGTCTCTTCGCCCTCCGTCCGTCCCTTGCGCTGCAGCTGCACGAGCTGGTGCATGCCGGCGCGCTCGGCGATCTCCTGCCCGGCCGGCGTCGCGGCGAGTCCCCCGAGCGCGGTCTCCCGGTAGCGCACGTCCATCTTCCGGCCCACCTCGCCCATCACGTCGATCACCTGGTCGACCGGGATCGGGAAGTCGAGGCCTGCGAGGGCCATCTCGGCGGAGGCGATCGCGTTGACCGCGCCGGTCGCGTTGCGGTAGGCGCAGGGGATCTCGACCAGCCCGGCCACCGGGTCGCAGATCAGCCCGAGCATCCCCTGGACCGTGAGGGCGATCGCGGTCCCCACCTGCTCGGGCGTGCCGCCCTCGATCCACGCCACGGCCGCCGAGGCCATGGCGGCCGCGCTGCCCGTCTCGGCCTGGCACCCGCCGCCGGCTCCGGCGATCGAGGCGCGCTCCGCGATCACGGCGCCCACGCCGCCCGCCACCAGCATGGCGCCGATCAGTTGTTCCTCGTCCCAGCCCCGTTCGTCCGCCAGCGCCAGCAGGACGGCCGGCACGATGCCGGCGGCTCCTGCCGTGGGGGTGGCCATGATCAGGCCCATGCGGGCGTTCACCTCGAGCGTGGCGATCGCGCGGGCGAGGACGTCGGTGAAGCGGGGACCCAACAGGTGCGGCGCCCGGCCCTCGAGCCGCCGGGCGCGGCCGCCGGTCAGCCCCGACGGGCTCGGCTCGTCGCTCGCGAGGCCTTCGACGACCGCCTCGCGCATCACCTCGAGCGCTTCGCGGATGCGCGCGCGGATCTTCTCCTCGGAGGCGCCCGTCTCCTTCGCCTCGATGCGCAGCACGGCCGTCGGCAGGTCGATCCCCGCCGCGTCGGCCGCCTCGAACCAGTCGCCGATCGATCGATACATACCTGTACTACGCGTTCAGCTGGTGGACGTTGCGGACCCAGTGGGCCCACGGCTTCCCGATCAGCTCGTCGAGCATGTCCTGCGGCACGTCCGCGTCCGTTTCGATCGTCATCAGGGCTTTCTCGCCGCGACCGGTCCGGTCGACCCGCAGCGTCGCGATGTTCATCTCGCGCTCCGCCAGCATGCCGGTGATCGCGGCGACGGTGCCGGGCACGTCGTCCGCCAGCACGACGATCGTGGGCAGCGAGCCCGACAGGTCGACCGGAAAGCCGTCGATCCGCTGGACCTTGATCCGCCCGCCTCCGATCGAGGCGCCGACCATCGTGATCCGATCGCCGCCCCGGTGAACCTCGAACCGGGCGGAGTTCGGATGCGCGTCTTCTCCCAGCTCGACGTTGTGGAAGCGAACGTCGAGGCCGGCCTCCTCGGCGAGCCGGGCGCTGTCGCGGATGCGCGGGTCGTCGGGCCGATAGCCGAGCAGGCCGCCGGTGATGGCGATCTTGGTGCCGTGCCCGTCGCCGGTCATCGCGAAGCTGCCGTGCAGTCCGACCTTCGCTTCGTCCGGTATTCCGCCGACGATCGCCTGCACGACGTATCCGAGCCGGCAGGCGCCCGCCGTGTGCGAGCTCGACGGACCCACCATGCGCGGGCCGAGGATGTCGAACAGTCCGGTCACGCGACCTCCGCGGCGGCGGTCACGCGACGCGCTCCGTGAACGTCAGGTGCCCGCCCGCCTCGACCTCCGCCTCGAGCTCGGCCGGCGTCTCGAACGCGGCGCCGAAGGCGCCTGCGATCAGTGGGCGCACCGCTTCCAGCCGGGCGTCTCCCCCCTCCGCCTCGATGCACGTCATGCGCACCTGGTCGATCCCGCACGGGACGATCCAGCGGAAGCCCTCGACCGCCTCGGCGGTGAGGTTGAGCGCGAAGCCGTGCCACGTCACCCAGCGGCTCACGTGCACGCCGATCGAGGCGATCTTCCGGGCCTCGCCCGCCGCGCGGGCCACCGGATCGGCGGCCGCCGCCGGGTCGCCGACCCAGACGCCCGTATAGTCGGGTACGCGAAACGCCTCGATCTCCAGCGCGCCGAGCGCCACGATCAGCACGTCTTCCAGGCGCCGCAGATACCAGTGAAGGTCCTTCCGGAAGCCCTGCAGGTCGATGATCGGGTAGCCGACGAGCTGCCCGGGACCGTGGTAGGTGACGTCGCCACCCCGCTCGATGTCGACGCGGTCGACGCCCGCCTCGCGGAGCTGCGCGGCCGTCGCGGTCACGTTCCCGTCCGCAGCGCCCCGGCCGAGGGTCACGACCGGAGCGTGCTCGAGCAGCAGGACCAGATCGCGGTCGAGTTTCCCGTCGATGCGCGCACGCGCCAGCACCCGCTGCCACGCGAGCCCCGCGCGGTACGGAACGCGCCCGGCGACGGGGACGACGTGGATCATATGTGGATGGCGCGGCCCATCGCGGCGAGCGCGGCCTCCATCACCGCCTCCGCCATGCTCGGGTGCGCGTGGGCGTGGGCCGCGATCTCCTCGACCGTCGCCTCGAGCGCCCGGGCGATCCCGGCCTCCGCGATCAGCTCGCTCACGTTGTAGCCGATCATGTGCACGCCGAGCACCTCCCCGTACTTCGCGTCGGCGACCATCTTCACGAAGCCCTCGTTGTGCGCCGCCGTCATCGCCCGGCCATGCGCGGTCAGCGGATACTTGCCGACCTTCACTTCGTAGCCGGCCTCCTTGGCCTCCTCCTCGGTCATGCCGATCGTCGCGACCTCGGGGTGGCAGTAGCCGACGCTGGGGATGTTGTCGTAGCGCATCGGGTGCTCGGCCACGCCGGCGATCTTCTCCGCCGCGATGATCCCCTCGTGCGATCCCTTGTGGGCGAGCATCGGCTCGCCGGCCACGTCGCCGATCGCGTACACGCCTTCGACGTTCGTGGCGCAATAGCCGTCGATCTTCACCCACGGGCCGTTCATCTCGACCCCAAGCTCTTCGAGGCCCAGGTCGTCGGTCACCGGCTTCCGGCCCACGGCCATCAGCACGACGTCGGTCTCGATCGTCTCCTCGCCCTTCGCGGTCTCCACCGTCAGCTGCATCGGGCTCGCGTCACGATCGAGCGACTTCACCTTCGTGCCCGTCTTGATCTCGATTCCGCGCTTCTTGAAGCTGCGGGCCAGCGTCTTGCCGATCTCGGGATCGGCCAGCGGCACTAGCGAGTCGAGGGCCTCGACGAGCGTGACCTCGACGCCGAAGGCGTTGAACACGTCGGCGAACTCGACGCCAACGTATCCGGCGCCCACGACGACCATCTTCTCGGGAAGCTTGCGGAGACCGAGCGCCTCGCGGCTCCCGATCACCTTGTCGCCGTCGATTTCGAAGCCGGGGAAGCTCTTCATCACCGCACCCGTGGCGATGACGATGTTCTTCGCCTCGAGCGTGCGAGTCTCGCCCTCTTCGGACGTGACTTCGACCTTCCCTTTGCCGACGATCTTCCCGCGGCCTTCGATCCCGTCGATCTCGTTCTTCTTGAACAGGTACTGGATCCCGCCCGTCAGCTTCTCGCTGATGAAGCGGCTGCGGTCGACGGCCGCGTTCATGTCGTATTCGACCTCGATCGGCCGCACGCCCATGTCCTCGCCGTGATCCTTCAGATTCTGGGCGAGCGCGGCGCTCTCGAGCAGCGCCTTGGCCGGAATGCACCCCCAGTTGAGACAGGTGCCACCGTAGCCGCCCTCGTAGGACTTGCTCTCGACGCAGGCGGTCTTCAGTCCGAGCTGGGCGGCGCGAATCGCGCAGACGTAGCCGGCCGGCCCGGCTCCGATGACGACGACGTCGTAGGAATCAGCCATGCGTTCGATACCCTCTCTGGGAAACCCTCTGAAAATCGATTTTCATATGGTGCGCGCGGCACCTGTCGATGCCGCTATTGAAACGTATTCGACCGGCCGCCGGTTTGGCGTCAGCTCACGAGCTCGAGCGGATTCTCCAGCATCGCCCGGAAGGTCTGCAGAAACACGGCCCCCGTGGCGCCGTCGATCACCCGGTGGTCGCACGACATCGTTACCCGCATGCGCCGGCGCACGACCACCCCGCCGTCGTCCACGACCGGCTTCTCGACCGTCTGGCCGACCGCCAGGATCGCGGCCTCGGGCGGGTTGATGATCGCCGTGAACTCGTCGATCCCGAACATCCCGAGATTGCTGATCGAAAAGGTCGAGCCGGTATAGTCCTCCGGCTTCAGCTTCCGGTTCCGCGCCCGGTCGATCAGATCGCGCGATTCGGCGGCGATCTGCACCAGGCCCTTCCGGTCCGCGGCGCGCAGCACCGGCGTGATCAGACCGTCGGGCACCGCCACCGCGATGCCGATGTCGGCGCTGCCGTGACGCTGGATCGCGTCGCCGTCCCAGGACGCGTTGATCTCCGGATGACGAGCGAGGGCTTCGGCGGCGACCTTCACGAGCAGGTCGTTCACTCCGACCTTCGCCCCGTCTTCGCGCGCCGCGAGGCGGTCGTTCAGCGACTTCCGCAGGTCGAGCGCCTGCCCCATGTCGATCTCGGTGGTCAGGAAGAAGTGCGGCACGGGGCCGATCGATTGCACGAGCCGCTTCGCGATCGTCTTCCGCATCTGCGAGAGTTCGATCCGCTCGTCCTCGAGGCGAGCGGGCCGGAGCGCTCCGGAAGCTACCGGGGCGGGACCACCGGCCGGTGCGGCAGTCGCGGCCGGTGCGGCGGCCGAACCGCCCGAAGCGATCGCGGCTTCCACGTCGCTCTTCACGATCCGCCCGCCGGGGCCGGAGCCCGAGATCCGGGCCACGTCGATCCCGGCGTCCTCGGCGATACGGCGCGCCAAGGGAGAGACCTTTACCCTGTCACCACTGCCTGCTTCCGGTTCCGTTGCGCCGGCAGCGGATGGCCGGGCCGCCGCTGCGGCGGGCTCGGGCTCGGCCTTCGCGGCCTCCGGCTTCGCGGCCTCGGCCTCCTCGCCTTCCGAGCTCCCGGCGTCGTCGCCGGCGTCTCCCCCGCCATCGCCCGAGCCGGCGCTTTCCGCCTGCTCGACGATCGACGAGATGTCCTCGTCCGCGTCTCCGATCACCCCGATAAGGGCGCCCACGGCGACGACGTCACCTTCCGAGGCGAGGAGGGCGCGCACGGTGCCCCCGGTCATCGCCTCGATGTCCATGTTCGCCTTGTCGGTCTCGACCTCGGCCAGGATGTCGCCCTGCGAGACCTCGTCGCCTTCCTTCACCTTCCACTCGACGAGCTTGCCCTCCTCCATCGTCGGGCTCAGCTGCGCCATCACGACTTTCGTGGCCATGTGTCTCCCGGTCGGATCAGTCGAGGTAGCAGACGTGTTTCGCGGCGTTCACGACGGCTTCGGCGCTCGGCAGGATGTGCTTCTCGATCGGGCGCGCGTAGTGCATCGGCACGTCTAGGCTCGAGACGCGTGCGACCGGCGCGTCGAGGAAGTCGAACGCCTCGCGCTGGATGTCGTCGACGACCTGGGCCCCGATGCCGGAGTACGGCCAGCCTTCCTGCACGACCACCGCCCGGTTCGTCTTCTTGACCGATGCGATGATCGTGTCGACGTCGAGCGGACGGATCGTCCGCAGATCGACGATCTCCGCCTCGACCTCGTACTCGTCGGCGAGGATCTCGGCGGCGTCCGTGCAGACCTTAAGCATCTTCGAATGGCAGACGAGCGTGACGTCGGAGCCCTCGCGCTTCACGTCGGCCTTCCCGATCGGCACCAGGTGCTCCTCGTCGGGCACCTCGCCCTTCACGTTGTAGAGCAGCTCGCCCTCGACGAACACGACGGGATCGTCGTCGCGGATCGCGCTCTTCAGCAGCCCCATCGCGTCGGCCGGCGTGGCCGGGGCGCAGACCTTGAGCCCCGGGATGTTCGCGTACCAGGGATCGGGCACCTGCGAGTGCTGCGCCGAGAGCTGCAGCGCCGCGCCGCCGGGCCCGCGGAACACGATCGGGATGTTGAACTGGCCGCCCGACATGTAGCGCATCTTCGCCGCCGAGTTGACGATCGCGTCGTAGGCGAGGAGCGCGAAATTCCAGGTCATGAACTCGACGATCGGCCGCAGACCGGCCATCGCGGCGCCGATCCCCATGCCGGCGAAGCCGTTCTCGGCGATCGGCATGTCGCGCACGCGCCACTCGCCGAACTCGTCGAGCAGGCCCTTGGAGACCTTGTAGGCGCCGTCGTACTCGCCAACTTCCTCGCCGATCAGGAATACGTCGCCGTCCCGCTCCATCTCTTCGCGCAGGGCCCGGTTGAGCGCCTCGCGGTAGGTGATCACCGCCATGCGTCCCTCCGGCCCAGGTTCGGGAACTCGTCGGCGTAGATGTTGTCGTAGGTGACGGACAGATCGGGGTGCGGGCTGTTCTCGGCGAACTCGGCGGCGTCTTCCGTCGTGTCGATCGCCGCCTGGTTGATTTCGTCGTACTCCTCGCGGGTCAGGAGGTCGGCCTCCATCAGCCGGTCGGAGAAGGTCGCGATCGGGTCGTTCTGGCGCTCGGCCTGTACCTCTTCCTTCGTCCGGTAGGTGCCGTGAGCCGCGTCGGACATCGAGTGGCCGAGATAGCGATAGGTGATCGCCTCGATGAACGTCGGTCGGCCGTCTTCGCCGCGGGCGCGCTCGGCGGCTTCCGACACCGCGTCGTGCATCGCGAGCACGTCCTGCCCGTCGATCCGTTCGGCGTGCATCCCTTCGTAGGCACAGGCCCGGGTGACCAGGTGGTCGATCGCCGCGACGCGGTCGATGTCGGTGCCCATCCCGTAGGAGTTGTTCTCGACCACGTAGATGACGGGCAAGTTCCACTTCGCGACCATGTTGAACGCCTCGTGGAACGGGCCGCCGTTGACGACCGAGTCGCCGAAGTAGCAGAGGACGACCTGGTCGTCGTCCCGGTAGCGGATCGAGTAGCCGACGCCGGCGGCGAGCGGCAGATGCGTACCGACGATCCCGTGGCCGCCCATGAAGTTGACGTCGCGCCCGAACATGTGCATCGAACCGCCGGCGCCCTTCGAACAGCCGTCGACCCGCCCATAGAGCTCCGCCATCACGGCGCGCGGATCGATGCCGCGGACGATCGCCTGGGCATGGTCGCGGTAGGCGGTGAACACGTAGTCGTCGTCGCGCAGTGCCTTGATGCCACCCACCGCGACGGCTTCCTGCCCGATGTACAGGTGACAGAATCCGCCGATCCGTCCCATCTGGTAGGACTCGGCGCACTTCTCCTCGAAACGCCGGGACAGCAGCATGGCCGATAGCATGTCGTGCAGTTGCTCGCGGTCGTAGCGGCCCAGGTCCACCTCGCGGCGTTCGGGCTTTCGCCGATCGCCGCGCGATCGCCGGTCTTCCTGGCTGCGGCGTTCGGTTGCGACTTCCTGCTCCACTCGGTCCATCCGGGTTCGGGAATCGACTCGACGCCGGCTTCGCGGCCGCCGTCTCCTGCGTGACTAGCTGCGACTCTGACCAGCCCGCAGCGAACCACCAAAGCTAGCCGGGGTGGCGGTGTTCGTCCAACTAACAGTTGCCTTTGCAACAATACTCCGCCGCACTTGTTCGCCGGGGCCAGGGTTGATAAGGTCGGAGCTCTGAATGAGACTGACTCTCAATCTCGACGAGGACTCGACCGTGAAGCGCTTCGCCTCCATCCTGCTGCTGTTCTGCCTCCCCACCGCGGTCCCCGCGCAGACGCCCCCGACCGGCGACGCGCCGGTCACGGGCACGATTCTCGTCGCGCACGGCGCCGATGCCGAGTGGAACGCACCGGTCCACCGGCTCGCGGCCGCCGCCGAGACCGGTGGTCCCGTCGAAGTGAGCTTGCTGATGGGAGATTCCGCCACGGTCTATCGATTCCAGGACGCGGTCGACCGCCTGGTCGAGAAAGGTGCCGGTCGAATGGTGATCGTCCCGCTGCTCGCGTCCAGCCACAGCGGCCATTTCGAGCAGATCCGTTACCTGGCCGGCGAGCGGGACACACTCCGGCCCGGGTTGCTGCGCCACCTGGAAGACGCAGGCATTCACCGCCCGACTACCGACGTCCCGATGAAGCTGACGCCGGCGATCGACGCATCGATGGAGATCGCGGGGATCGTCGGCGACCGGGCGCTCCGCCTCGCGACCGTGCCCGCGGAGCAATCGCTGTTCGTCATCGGCCACGGTCCGGGATCGGCGGAGGACTATGCCGAATGGATGGCCAATCTCCGGCCGGTCGCCGCAGCGGTGCAGGAACGCACCGGGTTCCGCGACGTGAAGATCGGCCTGGTGCGGGATGACGCAGCGGCGCCCGTCCGCGCCGAGGCCGTCCGGCGAATCCGCGAGATCATCGAGCTGCAGGCCGAGGCGACCGGCCGGGAGGTCGTGGTCGTCCCGCTGCTCATTTCGAAGGGCTACATCAGCACCCGTAAGTTTCCGGAAGACCTCCGGGGGCTGCCGATCGCCTACGACGGGGAAGGACTGCTCCCGCACCCGGCGCTGGCGGAATGGATCGAGCGGCGCGTTCGCGAGGCGGAGGCGGAGCTGGACAGCGGCGTCGTCGCCGCGCGCTGACTCAGGCCGGGGCTGCCACCCGCTCGCGCAGTTCTTCGACCTGCTCGCGCGCGTGGTAGCTGCTGCGCACCAGCGGACCGCTCTCGACGTGCAGGAAACCGAGCATCTCGCCGTACTCCTGCCACTCGGAGAACTCTTCGGGCGTGACGTAACGGGCGATCGGACGGTGCCGCTCGGAAGGACGGAGATACTGGCCGAGCGTCAGGATCTGGACACCGGCCTCGAGCGCGTCGTCCATGAACGCGCGGACGTCGTCGGCTTCCTCGCCGAGCCCGAGCATGATACCCGTCTTGATGAGCACGGTGTCGTCGAGGCTCTTCGCGTGGCTCAGCACCCCCAGGCTTCGCTCGTACTTCGCGCCGGGACGCGCCTCGGGGTGCAGGCGCTCGACCGTCTCCATGTTGTGATTGAAGATGTCCGGACGCGCCGCGATCACCCGCTCGATCGCGTGAGGCATGCCGCGGAAGTCGGGCGTCAGCACCTCGATCGAGCACTCGGGGAGCCGCTCGTGGATGTCGTCGATCAGCCAGCCGAAGATGCGGGCGCCGCCGTCCGGCAGGTCGTCGCGGTCCACGGAGGTGATCACGACGTGCCTCAGCGCGAGCTGCTCGATCATCTCGGCTACGCGGCGCGGCTCGTCCTCGTCGAGCTCCTCGGGCCGGCCGTGGGCGATCGCGCAGTACGGGCAGTTCCGGGTGCACTTGTCGCCCATGATCAGGAAGGTGGCCGTCCCCGATTCCCAGCACTCGCCGATGTTCGGGCAGTGAGCCTCTTCGCACACCGAGTTGAGGCCGAGGTCGCGCATCAACCCTTTGAGACGACGATAGTTGCCGCCACCCGGAGCCTTGACCTTCAGCCACCGCGGCTTCTGCTGGGGCCAGGCGGCCGGAGGGCCGCCGCAGCCGCCGCCCGCTCCCGGGCTCGCGGCCGCACCGGCGTCCGACTTCGAAGGCTGCAAAACGTTGAGCTTTCGCATGGCCGCGAATGTACCCCGCCGTGAGGAACGAGTCCACCGGAGTTTCCGGTCGATCACCCCGTCAAAACATGTTGCCGGCGGCGGGGGTTCCGGCTAAACTCCCACCCGATTCGCGAACCGAAGCCGGCCGGCCGGCCGTTATTCGAGGACCACATGACGTACATCATCACACAGCCCTGCATCGACACGAAGGACGCCTCCTGCGTGGACGTCTGCCCCGTGGATTGCATCTACGAGGGTGAAGACCAGTTCTACATCCATCCGGAGGAGTGCATCGACTGCGGCGCCTGCGTTCCGGAGTGCCCCGTCGAAGCCATCTTCCCCGACGACGAAGTGCCGCAGAACTGGCAGGAGTTCATCGCGAAGAACTACGTCTACTTCGACGTCCCCGCGCCCTGATTCGCCGCTGCTTGAAACCCTCGAAGGTCCGTCGTACGTTTTCGGATTGCTGAGCCCGGTAGAATTTTCGGATCCGAAGCTTTCGAGGCTGACATGATAGACCGTAGTCACCAGACGCCCCTCCATCGGGCGGCCCTGCTCGCCGCCCTGGCGCTGACGCTGCCCGCGACTGTCGTCGCACAGGAGACCGGCGGCGCGAACCCGACGCAGTCCAGCATGCCGGAGATGGCGTCGACCATCACGGTCGCGTCGAACGCGCCCGACGTGGCGCCTCCCCTCCCGGTCGACCGCAACGAATACGTGAAGGTGCGCACCCTTCCCGAAGAGCGGGAAGTCGAGTTCCGCATCGGCCCCGTCGAGTTGACCTCGGGGATGATGCACCTGCGCCTGCCGATCCAGATGGCCGAGTTTCCGGTCGACGGCTGGATTCACGGATTCGAGCTCGAGATGGTGGACGGCGAGGGGAATCCGATCCCGATGGACCTGCTCCACCACGTCAACTTCATCGATCCCGACAAGCGCGAACTGTTCTCGCCGATCTCGCGCCGGGTGATGGCGGCCGGACGCGAGACCTCGACGGAGCGGCTTCCGCGCATCGTCGGTTACCCCGTGGCCCGGGGCGATCGGATGATGATCGCGGCGATGTTCGCCGATCCGCTGGACGAGGACTTCGAGGACGCGACCCTCGTCGTGCGCTTCTTCTACAGCACCGAGTCCGACGGCTTCATGCAGCCGCGCAACGTGTACCCGTTCTATCTCGACGTGATGGGTCCGCTGAGCGAAAAGGACTTCGCGGTGCCCCCGGGCAAGACCGTGAAGTCGTGGGAAGGGAAGCCCGCCGTCGACGGACGCATCCTCGGCATCGGCGGACACCTGCACGACTACGCGACGCGTCTCTCGCTGATCGACGTCACCGACGGCAAGACGCTGTGGGAGGTCAAGCCGAAGGGCCAGGTCGGCGGCCACGTCACGGGCGTGCCGACGGATCAGTTCATCTGGACGCTCGGCAAGAAGATCTACGCCGACCACACATACCGCATCGAAGTCGAATACGACAACCCGACCGACGAGGCCGCGCCCGACGGTGGCATGGGGGCGATCGGCGGCGTCGTCTGGGTGGGCAAGGACACCGAGTGGCCCGAGTTCGACCGCACGGACGAGACTTACATCGCCGATCTGGTGAACACGCTCACCGCGCCCGAGCGGATGCACGGACACGGGATGGGCGGCATGGCCGTGACTGGCGACATGCAGATGCCGGACGATGCGGCCGCGAACGGCGAGGCCCCGGCCGACGGGCACGACCACACCCACTGATCAAGTACCACTTCCACACGGCCAGGCGGGACGTCCCGCGCCTTCGGGCGAGACGGGGCTCCCGCCTGTGCCACGTGTACAGCGACCGCTCGCTCGACGAACTCGTCGACTGGGGTCGTGCCCGCGGCCTGAAACCCGAGTGGATCGACCACAAACACGCCCTCCCGCATTACGACGTCCGCGCCGACACCGTGGCGGAGCACGAGCCGGGGGTGGGGCGGCGGGAGCTGGTCACCGACATCCGCCGCTGGCGACGGTCGGGGCGTGGGGGCTCTGTGGCGTGACTCCCTGCGCTCGCTGACACCGCACACGTCGCGCTGAAGGCTCGCTCCGGGAGCCACGCCACAGAGCGCCCTCTCAGCGCTGAGATCGGGCGCGGACGGGAGTTCGCGCCGCGGAACCTCTGGTTTCATCCACGTCGGGTCGGGGTTCGCCCCACGTATCGGGACTCTCGCCACTGACCCCGTCGCGCCGCGCCGCGGAACCTACCATCCTCGCGAGAAACACCGAACGGGGAGGCGTGATGCGTGGGTCGAGCATATGGACTGCGGCGATCTTGCTGGTCTGGCTTGCGGGGGCGTGCGGCCCGGAGGCGGCCTCCGGCGGCGGCGCGGCGGGCGGCGCCGCCGCCGAGGGGGGGGAGTCCGTGGACGCGGTGCTCGACGGGGCCCTGCAGGCGCTCGGATCGCGGGCGGCGCTGGAAGGGATTTTCGCGATCGAGCTCCACGGAGTGCGCCAGGAGTACCTCGTGGCGGCGGCGCAGGATCCGGAGACGCCGCCCGTGTTCACGGCCACGTTCAGGGAACAGCGTGACGTTCGTGGAGGCCGGGCCCTTCGGACCTTCGAGGGCTGGCTGCCGATGCGGCCGCAGCCGATCGAGTTCACACAGTATCTCGACGACGGGCTGACGCCCGGGGAGGCGCTGGAGGAGATCCGGCTCTCCCCGGAGCGGCTCGTGCTGGCCGCCGCCTCGGCTCCGGAGCGGCGTCTCGCCGCCGACAGCGTCACCGAAACAGGCCGGCGCCTGCACGTCGTGGCGTGGGGCGATCCCGGCTTGCGGCTGCTCGTCGACGCGGCGACCTCACTGCCCGCCGGCTGGACGGGTGTACGCCGCTACGCCGACGACCCGCACTGGGCGGTGTGGGGCGACGTGCGGACGCGGGTGGCCTGGTCGAACTGGTCCGCCGACTCCACGGGCCTCCGCTATCCGTTCACGATCAACGTCTGGCACGACGGACGGCGGATCCGAACGATCTCGTACACGGGCGTCGACTGGGACGCGGATTTCCCGGCCGACTCGTTCGCGGACGTCTCCGCGCGCCGCGAAGGATTCGCTTCTCAGCTCGACCCGTCGCTCGGCAACGGATCCCCGGAATTCACGGAACACGTCGGCGGCATCGTGCAGATCGGCGGGATCTACGACGTGACGCTGGTCCGGCAGGACGACGGAGTCGTCGTGATCGAGGCGCCACATTCCTCCGGATACTCACGCTCGATCCTCGAGGAGGTCGAGCGTCGCTGGCCGGGGGCTTCCGTGAAGGCCGTCGTCGCGGCTTCGTTCGTCTGGCCCCACGTGGCGGGCGTCCGGACATACGCGGCCCGCGGCATTCCCATCTACGCCTCGCCGCGCACGGCTCGGACGATCCGGGGCATGACGGCGGCCCCGCACCGGCTGTCGCCGGACGAACTCTCCGAGCGGACGGGCCGGATCGACGTGCGCGAGGTGGCGGACAGCGTCCGCATCGGGAATCTCGTCGTGCACCGGGCCCCGCAACCCGGGGGGGAACACGGGCGCGCCGCGCTCATCGTCACCTTCGACGACCTCCCGTTCGCCTACCTCGGCGATTTCTACGTCCCCGAGCGCTTCGAACCGAACTTCTGGCGGGAGTCGCTCGCGGAGGGTCTGGCTGCCCTCGACGCGGTCGGCTCGCGAGCGGACACGATCCTCTCCCTGCATAATGAGCCGGCGGCGAGGGACAGCCTGAGGCGGAAGGTGGGACTACGAGACGACCGGTGAGCCGAACATGACACGAACGGCGGCCGCCGCGGGACCCGGGATCCCGCGGCTCCTGGGCTGGGGTGTGCTCGCGCTCGGCGTCTGCGGACTGATCGCCACCTCGCAGACGCTCCTCTCCTGGCGGGCGGTGGGGACGACGCCCGACATCGCGGTGCCGACCCTGGTGGCGTTCAACCTGGCCAAGTGGTTCACCTGGCTTCCCGCGGTCCTCCCCGTGCTCCTGGCCGACCGGTTTCTGCGCCGGCGGGAGGCGGGCAGGGGCCGCCGCATCGCCGCGCTCGTCGGGCTGGGTATCGTGGCGATCTTCCTTCATTCGGCGGGGGTCGTCGGTGTCGACCTGCTGTTCTTCGGGAACGAGATCCAGGAGACCGCGGGTCAGGTGCTCCTGACCCATTTCCGCACGGTCCTGCTCGTGGAAGTGATCGCCTGCTTCGGCCTCGTGGCCGCATGGATATCGGCGGTCAACGCCTGGGAGGTGCGGAGCGCTCGTGCTGAAACCGCGGCCCTGGAAGCGAGCCTCGCCCGGGCCGAGCTGCAGTCGCTGATGGCCCGCCTGCAGCCACACTTTCTGTTCAACTCTCTGCAGGCGATCGCGGCCGTGAACGCACGCGACCCGGTGGCGGGCGAGCGCGCTCTGGTAGAGCTCGCCGACCTCTACCGCAACGTTCTTTCGACGACCGGACGACAGGTCCAGCGGCTGGACGCGGAGATCGACTTCCTGCGCCGCTACACATCGATCCAGGAGCTCCGCATGCCCGACCGGCTGCGGGTGCGCTTCGATATCGCCTCCGAGGTCGAGGACGCGCTGGTCCCGCACCTGATCCTGCAGCCGCTGGTGGAAAACGCCGTGGAGCACGGCGTGGCCCCGGGCACCGACGCCGCCGAAATCCGCGTCGAGGCCTCTGCCTCCGCCGGTCGGCTCCGGCTCTCGGTGAGAGATACCGGCGTCGGACTCTCGACCGGCGGTACCGGCAACGCAGCGGGTGAAGGCACCGGCCTCGACCTCACGCGGGAACGCCTCGCGGCGCTCTACGGCGACGCGGCGAGCTTCGAGCTCCGCGCCGCCGCCCCGGGTGCCGAGGCGCGCCTCGTCCTGCCGCTCGAGCGAATGCCGTGAAGATCCTCATCGCCGACGACGAGCCCCTGGTGCGGGAGACGCTCCGCAGGCACCTGGCGACGCTCGATGGCGACCTGACGATCGTCGAAGCCGCGTCCGGCGACGCGGCGCTGGCGGCGGTCCTGGAGGAACGGCCGGACGTCGCCTTCCTCGACATCCGCATGCCCGGCCTGGACGGGTTCGAGGTGATCGAAGAGCTGGCGGCCGACCGGGTGCCCGTGACGATCTTCGTCACGGCCTACGACGAGTTCGCCCTGCGGGCGTTCGACGTCGCCGCGATCGACTATCTGCTGAAGCCGTTCGAGCTTCAGCGGGTCGCCCGCGCCTGGGAACGCGCCCTCGCCATGCTCGAGGGACAGGCCGGCGGCGAGCGCCTCCGGTCGACGATCCGCCGGCTGCGCGCATCGACCTCCGACGACCGCCTCCCCCTGCGCGTCGGCAGCCGCACCGTCCTCACCCCCGTCCGCGAGGTGGACTACATCCGAAGCGAAGGCAATTACGTGCAGGTCGTCGCCGACGGTCGTGCGATCCTGCTCCGCGAGACGATGCGCGACCTCACCGAACGCCTCGAACCGCATGGCTTCGTGCGCATCCACCGGACGGCGCTCGTGAACTTCGACCGCGTGCGGGAGCTCCGCGCCAGCGGTCCCGAGACGTGGCTGGCCGTGCTGGCTGACGGCACGCGACTGCCGGTCAGCGTGGCCGGGAAGCGGCGAATCGAGAAGCGTTCGCTCTGACGGGCGCGGGGGGGGCGATGCCGCCTTGCCCGACGAGTTTGAGCGAGGTTTTGTGCGCCGCCTTTGCCCCACGTCCCCGGGCGCACACGTCCGCCGGTACGTGATGGGCTCGACGAACGACTTCGATTCCCCCGGAATGTCGGCGAGGTTCGGCGACTCCGCCCGCGGCATAATACTTGACAGATGTACGTGCCGCTATAGTTTTATGTCCACTATGATCGACGCCCCGGTGAGCAACTTCGTCTACTCGAGCTTCAGCTTCTTCGGATCGGTGCGGGGGGGCGAGTTGCCGGGGTTGTGGTTCGTGAACGCGCTGGCGGAAGTCGGATGCGACGAGGCGGCGGTGCGACGGACGCTCTACCGGATGGAGCACTCCGGCGAGCTGACGTCACGGCGCGAGGGGCGGGAGAAGTTCTACGCGCCGACCGGGTACGCCCGGGGCGAGATCACGGCCGGCACGGAGAAGATCTTCTCTGCGCCCCCTCCGTGGGACGGCCGCTGGACGGTCGTGCACGCGCGGTTCGACGGCGACGAGCGGCTGCACCGTGACCGGCTGCAGACGCTCCTGGAGGTCGAAGGCTTCGCATCGCTGGCCCCCGGACTGTACCTGCATCCACGGCCGCGCGGGGCACGGATTCTCGACGCCGTGGATGCCGCGCTGCGCGACCGGGTGTTCGTGATGCGGGGCGCTCGGCAGGGCGCCGATACCGACGAGGCGTTCATCACGCGCCACTGGAACCTGCCGGACCTGGAGCGACGGTATCGCCAGGCCCGTGAGGCCCTCGACCGGATCGCCCGCCGCAGCGACGGGGCGACGACCGACGTCGAGGCGTTCCGATTGCGCTTCGAGGTCGTGCTTCGATTTCTGCGCGTGGCGTGGGACGATCCGGACTTGCCGCTGACTCTCCTGCCGGACGACTGGCCGGGAACGATCGCGCGCAACAGGGCGGCCGAGCTGTACGAACGCTTCCTGCCGGGAGCTCGCCGGTTCGGAGATGCGGTGCTGGAGCGAATCGGGCACGGAGAGGCCGTACCGATCGCGGGATGACGGGACCGGAGGAGGAGGAGGACGACGATGACGAGGATCAGGAATATCCAACGCTCCCGGCTATGCGTCGGGGTCGCGGTGAGTCTCGCGTTGTGCTTTGGGCCAGCCGCGGTCGTGGAGGCGCAGTCGGTGCCCGACACGGGGACGGTCTTCCGCGACGTCGCCGTGCTCACGATGGACGCCGACACCGCGCTGACCGGGCAGGCCGTGATCGTGAAGGACGACCGGATCACCTGGGTCGGTCCGGTCGGCGCACTCGAGGTACCGCCCGGCGCGCGCGTGATCGACGGCTCGGGACGGACGCTGCTCCCGGGACTCGCCGACATGCACGTCCACATGGACCGCTCCGACGTCCCCCTGTTTCTCGCGAACGGGATCACCACGGTCCGCGAGATGAACGGCGACGACTGGCACGTGGCGCTGCGTGACTCGATCGCCGCGGGCGAGGTGGTCGGACCGCGGATGTTCGTGGCCTCGACGCTCCTGGCGGGTGAGCCCCAGCCGTGGCGCCACGTGCTGATTCCCGATGCCGCGACAGCCTACCGGGTGGCCCACGAGATGAAGGACCGCGGCTTCGACTACCTGAAGATCTACGACGGGCTGAGCCGAGCGTCGTATGACGCGTTCGTGGAGGCTTCCGCCACGCTCGACATCCCGCTCGTCGGCCACATCCCCCGCGACGTCGGACTGGATGGCGTCCTGGCGGCGGGCCAGTTGAGCATCGAGCACGTCGAGCAGATCACCTACGCCACGGTCGGACACGACTTCGACACGTCACGCATCCCGGCGATCGCGGCGAAGATCGCGGCGAGCGGCGCATGGGTCGTCCCCACGCTGGCCGCCCAGCGCATGCTGTCGATCGCCAGGACCCCCGCGTACAATCGCCGGCTGGAGGCACCGGAAGTTCGGTTCGTCGACCCGGAGATCAGGGGCTGGTGGGCGTCCCTGAAGGCGCCCGACGGCGCGGCTGATCCGCGACCGGACGATCCGCGGCGCCAGCGCTCGGAGGCATTCTACGGGTTCCAGCGCGACCTCACGGCCGCCCTGTTCGAAGCCGGCGTGCCCCTGCTCGTCGGCACCGACACGCCGAACCCCCTCCTCGTCCCCGGGTTCTCGACCCACCTGGAGCTCGCCATTCTCGTGGACGCCGGCATCCCGCCCATCGACGTTCTCCGCGCCGCCACGCGCAACGCGGCCCGCTTCGTCGGCCAGGACGGAGAATGGGGCGTCGTGCGGGCAGGCGCGGCCGCCGACCTCCTCCTCGTGGACGGCGACCCGCTAGAGAACCTCTACGTGCTGAAGCACCCCGCCGGCGTGATGGTCGCCGGCCGCTGGTTCGATCGAGAAGCCCTGGAAAGCATGCTTCCCTGAGGGGGGGCGACGGAGAGACGGTTTCAGTGAGTGGCCGGTTGGCGGCGGCAAGCGCTCGCGCGTCCGGAGCGAGCCTTCAGCGCGTCGTGTGCGGTGTCAGCGAGTGCAGGACGTGCCGCCTTCCGCCCGCGCCCGCCACAGCTACCGCCCGGTGTTCAGAACGTTGACGTCCCGGAACACCGCCACCGGACACCCGTGCGACACCGCGTTCGACTGCCCCGGCTGCCCCTTCCCGTCGTTCAGGCTCCCGCCCACGTAGTAGGTCTGCGGCCCGCCGAGCACGGCCATCGAGTTCCAGAAGTCGGGCGTGCGAGCCTGGTAGGCGACGTCGCTCAGCATCCGCGTCTTCTTCCCGCCCTTCACTTCCCAGGCGACCTGGCCGGAGAACTGGAAGTTGTAGCGCTGCTGGTCGATCGAGTACGAGTTGCGGCCTTCGATCCAGATGCCGCGGTCGACGCTGGCGAGCACGTCTTCCTCGCTCAGGTCCGCGTCGGCGTTAGGCTTCAGATTGATGTTCGGCATCCGCTGGAACTGGATGTCGTCCCAGCCGGCCGCGTAGGAGCAGCCGTGGCTGCGGGGGTTGCCGGTGTACTCGCTGATCCACGACGCCTGGCCGCGGGTCGTCTGGTAGTCGACGAAGATCCCGTCCTTCACGAGCGGCCAGCTCTCGGCCTTCACGCCCTCGTCGTCGTAGCCGATCGAGGCCATGCCGCCGGCCGAGGTGCGCTCGGCCTCGATGTTCATGAAGTCCGGTCCGTAGCGGAAGCTGTTCAGCACCTCGGACGGCGGAGCGAGGAAGCTGGTGCCGGCGTAGTTCGCTTCGTAGCCGAGGGCGCGGTCGAGCTCGGTCGGATGGCCGATCGACTCGTGCATGGTGAGCCACAGGTGGGTGGGATGCAGGATCAGGTCGTAGCGGCCGGCCTCGACGCTCTCGGCCTTCAGCATCCCGACGGCCTCGTCCGCCCAGACCTCGACGTTCGCGGGCGTCATGTTCTCGAGCACGTATTCGTAGCCGTAGCCCGACGGCTCCACCACGGAACCCCGCGATTGGAACTTCGACCGGTCGGAGGCGACGGCGGTGATCGTCATGTAGGGTCCGACGCGCATGAAGCGCTGGGCGGCCACGGTTCCCTCGGAGGTGGCGAGGGTCTTGTCGGTCCGGTAGCAGCTGACGCCGCTCGAGACGAACTGGACGCCCTCCTGGTTCATCGCGACCTGGTTGAGGCCGAGCAGGAGATCGGCCTTCTCTTCGATGGACACGCTGAACGGGTCGATCTCGTGCGGGGCCGTCCACGTGACCTCTCCGTACGCCTCCACCGGGGCGAGGGTGATCGGCGCCCGTTCGACGGCCGCGTTCGCCTTCGCGACCGCGGTGGCGGTGCGCGCGGCGCGGGTCACGGCGTCGACGGTCATCTCGGGCGTGGCTGCGAACCCCCAGCTCCCGTCGACGAACGCCCGCACCCCGACGCCCTCCGACGTCGACTCCCCGGCGCCGGCGACGTGATCCTCCCGCGTGCGGAGCGACTGCCGGAGCACGAGCTCGTGGCGGGCGTCGGCGTAGGAAGCGCCGGCCGCGGTCGCGGCGTCGATCGCTTCGACGAGTAACTCCTTGAGCACGGGATCCACCGTGGCCTTCGAGCGTCGGACGGAGGGCCCCAGGAGAGTGCGGGCCGCCAGCATGCGGCCGTTGAGGGCGAGGCCCCCGGCCACGGCGGCGCCGGCCTTCACGAAATCTCGTCGCTGCATCATACGGCCTCCGACACGGTGCTGAAGTGGAAGGAGGAGAGCCGCGCCGGCGGCACCTCGCGGGCGGCGGAGACCCGGACGGGCCGTCCCAATTCCTCGATGGAGGCGAACGCGGTCAGCGGCGAGTCGTTCCAGCGGAAGTTGTGCACAGGCCGGACGATCTCGCCGTTCTCCACCCAGAACACCCCGTCGCGGGTGAGGCCCGTGTAGAGGATCGTGCGCGGGTCGATCCGGCGGATGTACCAGAGACGGGTGACGAACAGCCCCCGATCGAGACCGGCGATCAGCCCTTCGAGCGTCGCGTCGCCGCCCCCCATGCGGAGCGAGCCGGCGGAGCCCGTCGGCTCCTCGCCCTGCTTCTCCGCCCAGTAGCGGTCGTAGGCGAGCTGCTGGAGCACGCCGTCGCGGAACCAGACCTGACGCTCGAGCGGCATCCCGTCGCCCTGGTACGGCGACGAGCCGAGGCCGACTGGATCGCTGGCGAGCTGGAACTTCGCGTCGAGCAGCTTCTGGCCGACCTTCGTGTCGTCGCCCCCGCCGGCGCTGAACGCGCTCCGGCCCTCGTCGGCCGACCGGGCCGAGAGCGAGCCGGCCAGGAGGCCGAGGACGTCGGACACCGCCGCGGCGGTGAGGACGACCGGATAGTCTCCCGGATCGAGCGCCGTCGGCTCGCGGGAGCGGAGCGCCCGGTCGGCGGCCCGCGCGTGCATGGTCGGGATGTCGAGCCGCGACCAGTCGCGGTGCGCCACGCCCGCCCAGCCGCTCCCGGTGCCGTCCGCCGTCCGGACGGTGAGCTCGTAGTCGACCGCCGTCGAGCGGTGGTAGGCGAACATCCCCTCGCTGTTGGCGATGGCCGAGGCCCCCGCGCTGGCGGTCAGGAAGCCGGCCGCCGTGAGGTCGCCGCGGTCGGTGGCCGTGCGGATCGCGTCGGCCGCCACCCGGCCACGCTCCTCGGGTCCGAGGTTCGCCGTCGCGTCGAAGTAGCCCTCCGACGCCGCGTACGACTGCGGTCCGAGCAGCGGCATGATCTCGGGATTCTCGGGCGTCAGCTTCGCCCGCGCGGCCGCGTCGTCCACGGCCTGCTCCAGGCCCTCGTCGTCGAGGCGGTTCGTCGACACCGACGCCTCGCGCTTTCCGAAGCGGGCGGTGACGGAGACCGACGTGTTCACGACCTCGCCGGCGGTCGTGATGCGGTTGACTGCCGAGCGCGTGTTCCCGGTCCAGCTGCCGCCGACGCTTACTTCGGTCGCTTCGGCCTTCGACAACCTCAGCACCCGGTCGGCGAGCTCCCGGGCCCGCGCTTCGGTCAACAGATCCGGAGCGTTCATTCCGACGGTTCCTGTTCGAGAGTTGGCGCCACGACGTGCAGGAGTCCGCGCACGGCCGTGAGCAGCATGAGGACGAGGGTGATCATGATCCCGCCGAGCAGGCTCGAGAGCACGACGATCCCCCAGTATACCCAGTCGGCGTAGGCGACGAGGATGTCGGCGTCCCGCTCCACGGGGACCGCGAGAAAGAGGAGCACGAACACGGCCGCCGCCACGGACAGGCTGGCCATGTAGGCGATCTGCTGGATGCGACGGTAGTGCACCCGCTCGAGGTCGGTCTCGACCGTGCGGCTGAGGCCGAGGAGCGTCACCATGAGGGCGAGGATGGTCACGCCGCCCGTCGCGACCGTCGAGCAGAGGAAGCGAATACTGGGAAGGGTGGCTTCGAGCCGCTGGAGCGCCGAATAGCCGCTCACGCTTCCGACCACCGTGACGGCCCCGAGGATCATCGCGGTCGCGACCCCGCCGCCGATCAGCGCCCAGGCCGAGTCGACCACTCCCAGTCGGTCGAGGTAGCCGCGCAGCCAGGCGAGCGGGCGCTTCATGCGGAAGGGGTCCCTTCGATCAGTAGGCGGCCAGCTCCGTGATCGCCGCGGCGATGTCGTCGACCTGGGGCAGGATCGCTTCCTCGAGCTGTGGCGCGTACCCGACGAAGGTGTCGGTGGAGGCGAGCCGGCGCACCGGCGCATCGAGCCACTCGAACAGCTCGTCGGCGATCCGGGCCGAGATCTCGGCGCCGAAGCCCCACGACTTCGCGTCCTCGTAGGCCACGAGGATGCGGTTCGTCTTCTTCAGCGACCGTCCGATCGTCTCCATGTCGAGCGGATTCAGGGTCCGCAGGTCGATGAGCTCGGCGTCGATCGCGTGGCCGTCCTTGGCCAGCTGGCGCAGCGCCTTGCGGGTGCGCTCCACGAGGGCGCCGTAGGTGACGATCGTCAGGTCGTCGCCCGTCTCCACCACGTTCGCGCGCCCGAACGGGATCATGTAGTCGGGACCCGGATAGCGGCCCTTGTTGTAGGTCTGCCGGTACAGGTGCTTGTGCTCGAAGAACATCACCGGGTCGTCGCAGCGGATCGCGGTACGCAGGAGGCCGGCGGCGTCCTCGGCGTTCGATGGACACACGACGTGCATGCCCGGCGTGTGGGTGAACAGGGTGGCCCCTGTCTGCGAGTGATACATGGCGCCACCCGCCAGGTATCCGCCGTAGGTGGTCCGGACGACGAGCGGGCACTTGTAGGTGCCGCCCGAGCGCCACCGCATCGTGGTCACCTCGTTGCGGAGCTGGTGGAACGCCGGCCAGATGTAGTCGAAGAACTGGACCTCGACGACGGGGCGCAAGCCGCGCGTCGCCATTCCCACCGCCCGTCCGACGATGTTCGCCTCGGCGAGCGGCGAGTTGAACACCCGCTCGGAGCCGAACTCCCGCTGCAGGCCGGCGGTGACCTTGAACACGCCGCCCTTCCCCTTCACGTCGTCGAGGTACTCCTCGCGGCTGCAGTCGGCCACGTCCTCTCCGAACACGACGATGCGCGGATCGCGCTTCATCTCGTCCTTGAGGCACGAGTTCAGGAGATCGACGACCGTGGTGGGGTCACCTTCGAACTCCGGCTCCGTGGAGAAATCGTCGGACGTAGGGTCGACCTCCTCGGAGTACACGTGGAGATAGACCGTCTCGGGCCCGGGCTGCGGCTGGTTCGCCGCCCGCTCGGCGGAATCGGCGATCAGCGCGTCGACCTCGTCGCGAATGGCCTGTAGCTCCTCCTCGGTCGCGACGCCCTCTTCGATCAGCCGCGCCGGGAACGTCGTCACCGGATCCTTCGCCGCCTCGGCCTCCCGCTCGGCGTCGGGCTTGTACATCTTCTCGTCGTCCGACATCGAGTGGCTGTAGGGCCGGATCACGTGGGCATGCACGAGCGCCGGGCCCTTGCGGGCACGGCAGTATTCGACCGCCTTCTGCATGGCGCCGTAGCTGGCGACCGGATCGGTGCCGTCGACCTCCTGGACGAGGAAGTCGGGGAAGCCGGACACGAGCTTCGAGATGCTGCCGCCGGCCGTGTTGACCTCGACCGGCACCGAGATCGCGTAGCCGTTGTCTTCGACCAGGTAGACGACGGGGAGCTTCAGGTTGCTCGCCGTGTTGAGCGATTCCCAGAACTCGCCTTCCGACGTCGTCCCGTCGCCGGTCGTCACGAGCACTACTTCGTCGCCCTCGAACGGCACGTTCTCGGTACCGAGCGCCGCGGCGCGTACGCCCGCCTCGGCACAACCGACGGCCTGCAGGAACTGCGTGCCCGTGGGGCTCGAGGCGGAGACGATGTTGTAGTCCTTGTGCCCCCAGTGCGAGGGCATCTGTCGGCCGGCGCTCGACGGGTCCTCCGCCGCGCCCACGGCCTGCAGGAACATCTCGTACGGGGTGACGCCCAGCTGGAGGCAGAGCGCGCGGTCGCGGTAGTAGGTGTAGAACCAGTCGTACCCCGGCTTGAGCGCTTTGCCGGCCGCCGCGAGGACGCCTTCGTGGCCGGCGCCGCTGATCTGGAAGAAGATCTTCTGCTGCCGCTTCATCAGCAGCTCGCGGTCGTCGATCCGCCGCGACAGGTAGATCGTCCGGTAGAGCTGGAGCAGGTCCTCGGGCTCGAGGCCGAAGCGCTCGCCCGCTTCCGTCTCCGCTTCGATGCGTTCGGTCGTGGTGGCCATCGCGTCTTTCGAAGGAATCGTCTCGAAGAAGCCGCGCGGAACCTCCGTCGCCGCGCGTCGCGTACGCCGCCAACAATAGCCCCCGGGGCGGAACCGGGCCAACTTTCCGGGCCGCCCCCGAGCGCCCCTTGCTGGCCTCTCTCCCCCGTCCTACGCTCCTCTCGGGCTTGCCCTTCCCACGAGTCCAGCGAGGACCGGACACCATGCAGCGAAGAAGGCTTCAGATCGCTTTTTCCGCAGGGACGGCGGCCGCCCTGCTCGCACTACCCCCGACGGTCGCGGCCCAGGAGCTCCCGCAGACGGTCCCGGAGCGCACCGATTACCAGCGGACGTCGACCACCGCCGAGGTCGGCGCGTTCCTCGACAGCCTGGTCGCCGCGGGCGCTCCGATCGCGGTCGGCGAGATGGGCCGCACGGCGGAAGGCCGCCCGATCCTGTTCGTCGTGGCCTCCGACCCGACCATCACTTCGCCGCGCGAGGCGCGTCGGTCCGGCAAGCTCGTGGTCTACCTGCAGGCGAACATCCACGGCGGCGAGGTCGAAGGCAAAGAGGCGGTGCAGCAGTTGCTCCGCGAGCTCGCGGGTCCCCGGCGGGCGCTGCTCGACCGGCTGATCATTCTCGTGGCGCCGGTCTACAACCCGGACGGTAACGACGCGTTCGGGCCCGGCGAACAGCACCGCCCCGAACAGGACGGACCTCCGGAAGTCGGCCTGCGTCCCGACGGGCTGCAGCTCGACCTGAATCGTGACTACCTGAAGGCGGAGGCGCCGGAGACCCGCGCCTCGCTGGCCCGGGTGTACGACACGTGGGACCCCGCGGTGATGATGGATCTGCACACGACCGACGGGACCCTGCACGGCTACGTCCTCACGTATTCGCCGCCGCTGAATCCGAACGGGCCGCCGGGCCCGACGGTGTTCGCGCAGGACACGATGCTGCCCGCGATCCGCGCTTCCATGCAGGCGAAGTACGGTTGGGCGATCTTCCCGTACGGCAACGTCCGCGATCCGCTGGACCCGCAGGCGTGGACGACATACTCACCGCTCGCGTGGTACGGCACGAACTACGTGGGCATGCGCGGGCGGATCGCGATCCTGAGCGAAGCCTATTCTCACGCGGACTTTCGCACCCGGGTGGCGGCGACGCACGACTTCGTGGTCGAAGTGCTGGAGTATGCGGCGGAGCACGCCGACAGGATCCGGGAGATCGAACGCCAGGCGGACCGGCGAACCACGCTGGAGGGGCGCGGCGACGTCGAGCGGCCGGCACTGGCCATCGGCTTCGAGCCCGCCTCGCGCGGCGTCGAGCCGGTGATCCTGCGCCGCATGCGGCCGGCCGGCGAGACGCCGTCGGGGCGCCGACGCCTGGAGCCCACCGACACGTACGACACGCTCTCGCTGCCCGTGTACGACCGGTTCGCCGCCACGAAGACCGCGACCCTGCCCGGCGGCTATTTCCTCCCGCCCGCCGAGGGCGCGACGGCCGACCTGTTGCGGCGGCACGGGATCCGGGTGCAGCGGCTCTCGGCGCCCTGGACCGGCAACGCCGCGGCACTCGAGATCGACAGCCTGAGCTGGGCGGAGAACCCGTTCCAGGGCCACCACCTGCTCACGGTCGAGGGCGCATGGACGGCCGATCGGGTCACCCTGCCGGCCGGGGCGTACTACGTGAGCACCGCGCAGCCGCTCGGCCGGCTCGTGTTCGAGCTGCTGGAGCCGCGCGGCTATGGCCTCGCGCGCTGGAACGTGTTCGACCGGCTGCTCGGCACCGAGGAGGGCGCGCTCTCGGGGCTCGTCTACGGCTCGCGGCCCGTGCGCGCCTTCCCGCTTTGGCGGGTCGACAGCGATCCCCCGGCGGTGATGCGCGTGCTCGGCACACGCGGCCATCCCTGAGCCGATGCCGCTCACCGACCCTGCCGTCCGTGACCTCGTCCCGCCGCCGGGCGCGCCCCGGGTCGCGGCGATCGACCTGGGCACGAACTCCGTCCGACTCATCGTCGCCGAGGTCGACGGCCCCGACAGCTACCAGGTGCTGGACGACGAGCGCGTTCAGACCCGGCTCGGGTTCCGACTGAACGAGACCGGCCGGATCGATTCGGAACGGGGCGACGAAACGCTCGACGCGCTCGAGCGCATGCAGGCGATCGCGGACGGGTTCGAGGTCGACGAGCTGCGCGCGGTGGGCACCGCGGCCCTGCGCGAGGCGGAGAACGGCCCCGCATTCGTCGCGACGGCCCGCGACCGGTTCGGTCTCGAGATCGAGATCATCAGCCCCGAAGAAGAGGCCGAGCTCGCGATGCGGAGCGTCCGCAAGCACTTCGCGCTCGGCGAGGGTGCCTCCGCCATCGTCGACATCGGCGGCGGCAGCATGGAGGTGGTGTTCACGACCGCCGGCACGATCGTCGAAGTCCATTCGATGCCGCTGGGCGCCGTGCTCCTGACCGAACAGTACGTCCATTCGGACCCGATCGCCGGTGTCGACTGGCGCCGCCTGCGAAACGGCATCGACGAGGTGCTGCGCGACCACATCGGCAAGCCGCCGTTCCCGACGCCCGACCTCATCGGCAGCGGAGGCACGTTCACCGCCATCGGCGCTCTGGCGATGCACGACCGACAGGGCGAGATCGGGCCCGTGCAGGGTTATGCCCTGACCACGGCCGAGCTCGAGCACCAGCTGCGACGCCTGCGCGAAGCGCCGCTCGCGTTGCGCCGGCGGTTCACCGGGCTGAACGCCGACCGGGCGGACATCATCCTGGCCGGGACGGCCGCGATCGCCCGGCTGGCGCGCCGGCTCGACGTGAGCCGCATTCGGATCAACGACCGGGGGATCCGCGACGGGTTGCTGCTGGAGATGATCGCCCGGCAAACGCCAGCGTCGACCCGGCCGGCTGACAGGCTGGACGCCGCGAGAATCTTCGCGCGAAAATGCCGGTCGAATCCGCGTCACACGGAACAGGTCGCTCGCCTCGCCGGCCAGCTGTTCGACGGCCTGCGTGCGGCATCATCCGGGGACCTGCGGCTGGCGGACCGCGACCGCGAGCTCCTCGTCGCCGCGTCCCTCATGCACGACGTCGGCTACTTGATCCGGCACAGCGGCCACCACAAGCACGCTTATCATCTCATCCGGCATTCCGACCTGGACGGCTTCGCCGGGTACGAGCTCGAGCTCGTCGCCAACATCGCGCGTTACCACCGAAAAGCCCATCCGAAGCGGAAGCACGAGAACTGGCGGCGAGTCCGGAAACAGGACCAGCCCCGCGTCCGGCTCCTCTCCGGCATCCTGCGCCTGGCCGACGGCCTCGACCGCACGCACGCCCAGACGGTTCGCGCGATCGACGTGCGTGAGATCACGAAGATTGCCGTGACGATCGACGTATCCGGCGCGGAGGACCCCTGGGTGGAGATCGGCGACGCGCGCCGCAAGTCGGACCTGCTGGAGAAGGCGTTGGACCGGAAGGTCGTTCTGCGTCGCAGCGAAGCGACCGCCGAAACGACCTAGCCGGGGAGCTCGCGCGGACGTCGGCGCTTGAGTCGCGTAGCATCGCGATGGCGTTCCGCCGCCCACGCGATGAGCGTCTCGTGCGTGCCCGGCTCCGAGGTGTTTTTGGGATCGCCACGCCGCGCGTAGGAGCCGTCGGACCGCATCTCCCATCCCAGCCGCGTGTCGTTCAGCTGCGTGTCGAGGATGAACCGCAGCTCCTTCCGCAGCTCCGCTGACTCGACCGGCGCGACGATCTCCACCCGGTGGCCGAGGTTGCGCCGCATGAGGTCGGCCGAGCCGATGAAATACTCCTCGTCGCCGCCGTTGCGGAAGTAGTAGATCCGGCCGTGCTCGAGGAAGCGCCCGACGATGCTCACCACGCGCACCGTCTTCGACAGGTCCGCGATTCCCGGACGCAGCCGGCAAGTGTCGCGCACGACCATCTCGATACGCACGCCGTCCCGGGCCGCCGCATACAGGGCCCGCGTGACGTCCGGATCCTCGAGCGCATTGATCTTGAACCGGATGTGACCATTCCCGCCCTCGAGCGCGATGCGTCGCTCGCGCTCGATCCGCTTCATGAGCTCGGGCAGCAGGATCTTCGGGCCCGGAAGCAGCTTCCGGAAGTTCCGCTTCGGCTTGTATCCCGTCGTCAGATAGTTGAACAGCTCGGTCAGATCCGATCCGATCGCGTCGTCGCAGGTGAGCAGGCCGCTGTCGGTATAGAGTCGTGCCGTTCCGGCGTGGTAGTTACCGGTCGCGATGTGCGCGTAGCGGCGCAGGCCGTCCGGCTCCTGGCGCACGACCAGGATGGCCTTCCCGTGCGTCTTCAGCCCCATGACGCCGTACGTCACGTGGATTCCGAACGCGGTCAGGCGATTCGCCCAGCGGATGTTGGCCGCCTCGTCGAACCGCGCCTTGAGCTCCATCACGACCGCGACCTGCTTCCCGTTGCGGGCCGCCTCGATGAGATGCTCGACGGCACGGGACTCGGAGGACGTGCGGTACACGGTCATCTTCACCGCGCGCACGTCCGGATCGAAGGCCGCCTCCTCGAGGAGCCTCTCGACGGAGGCCGCGAACGATTCGTACGGATGGTGCACCAGGATCGACCCGTGCTCCCGGATCACGTGGAAAATCGACCGCGTCGGATCGGACAGCGCCGGCGGATCGACCGGGTGGTGCGGCTCGAACCTCAGCTCCGGCATCTCGAGCGTCGCCAGCTCCGCCAGATCACGCAGCCCGAGCATCCCGTCGACCTCGAACACGTCGGCCGTCTCGTCGAGCCCGAGCTCGGCGGCCAGCATCGCCCGGTGCGCCGGTTCCATGTCGGCCTCGATCTCGAGCCGCACGATCGGCGCGAGCCGCCGCTGCCGCAGCTCGCTCTCGATGTGGACGAGCAGATCGTCGGCTTCGTCCGCCTCGACCTCGGTGTCGGCGTTCCGCGTCACCCGGAACACCTCGCACGCCTCGATCTCCATACCGGGAAACAGCAAGTCGAGGTTGTCCGCCATCACCTGCTCCAGGGGCACGAAGACGTGAGTGTCGCCCACGCGCAGGAACCGTGGACTGCCGAGCCCGACGGGGACTTTCACCCGTGCGATCGACGGGATGTCCTCGTCGGGAAGATGGAGCGTGACGAGCAGGTTCAGCGACAGGTTCGAGACGAAGGGAAACGGATGCGCCGGATCCGTGGCCTGTGGCGTCACCAGCGGGTAGACGCTCTCGATATAGTGCTCACGGAGGGCGCGGCGGTCCGACTCGTCGAGCCTTCCGATGCGCTGGATCTCGACGCCGCGCTCCCGCAGCTCTCCGCGCAGGTGGCCGAGAACGCGGCGCTGACGAGTGACCAGGACGCGGATCAGCGCGTACGCCTCCTCGAGCTGCTCTCGCGCGGTGCGCCCGTCCGCGCTCATCACCTGGACACCGGCCACCACCTGCTGCTTCAGCCCCCCGATGCGCTTCATGAAGAACTCGTCGAGATTCGACCCCACGATCCCGATGTAATTCAGACGTTCGAGCAGCGGTACGCGAGAATCCTCCGCCTGCGCCAGCACGCGGAAGTTGAAATTCAGCCAGGTCAGCTCGCGGTTCAGCTGCAGGTTCGGGTCGTCGAGGTCGAACACGCCGTCGGCGCCCGGCGCCGGGACCGGACGCAGGTCGGGTGGGGTCTCGCCGAACGGAGGATCGACGGGTTCGGGCCGGGAGGCCGCGGACGGTTCCTTGCTCGCGTGCAGAATCATGGCATCGCCGTGGTGCGTGCCCGGCGGTACGGGCGGCGTCAACTGCCGCGCCGGCGGTCGGGGGCCGCGTCGTTCGTCGGTCCGGCGTTTGCGCCGCCCCGGGATCCCTGGCCCGTCGCTCATTCTACCTCTCGTCCCGTTCTGCCCATTCTCGCGTGCAGCGACTCGTCCCCGGGGGGCTGAGCGGGGGCCGGAGAATATGAGGGTTCGGGGGCGATCGTGCACTTCGCCGTGCATTGACGCGGCCGCGGGCACGGCTACCTTCGTCCCCTGCGACGCGTCACGAGGGGCCGTAGCTCAGTCGGGAGAGCGCCTGCTTTGCAAGCAGGAGGTCACCGGTTCGATCCCGGTCGGCTCCATTCACGAATGCGCCGTTTAGGTGCGGCTATTTCGTGACACCGGCTTCCCCATGAAAGTCATCGTGTCTCCGCTGGGGCAGGCGCTGGGGCGGGCGCCGCGTGTTTGATGGCCGAGCAGATGGCTGAACTAGCACACGGATGGTCGGGCGGCGGAGGTAACCACAACCCCACCCGAACCGGACCGCCGCGGCCTGTCGATCGCCGGAAAGGAGGACCGAGATACCCGCCTGTGAACGCTGGCTCGTATGGATGTGGATCGCCGTGGTGCCCTTCGCCATCCTACCGATGTTTCACCGGCGTCCGGGAACCGGCTGGTTTCCGATGCCATTCCGCGACTACGACCGCCGTGGCCGAATCTACCAGGCGATAGGAACCGTCCTCGCCATCCTCTTCGTGTTTATCGGGAGCGCTTGCTGACGCCAGTGTGTTCGACGCCTACCCCGCGACCCTGCCCCGTCTCCATGCCCGCTTCGCGAGCCCCGCGGCCGCGCCGAGTCCGGCCAGGGTCGCCGCGAAGGTGACGACCGACCCGATCCACGGCAGGAGTCCGGCGAGGAGCACGATGACGCCGCCGAGCAGGAAGGCCGTCACCCTCGCACCTCGTCCGGGGCCGCCTCCCAGGAGGCGATCCCCCAGCCAGACCGCCGCTACCGTCCTCGCTACGTACAATGCCCCGGCGAACAGGGCGGCCCCGACGAGCGCGAGGGGAAGGCCGAGCAGCGTGATGGCCAGCAGGATGAGGCCGAGCGGCACGACGACCAGGGCGGCGAGACCGAGACCCATGGTGAGCCACGGCCGCTCCCGCAGTGTGTCCCGAAGGCCCTCGAACGTGCGTGGGAAGAGCGCCACGATCACCGCGCCCGTGAACAGGAACGTGACGATCTTCAGGATGCGATTGACCCACGAGGTCAGGGTCCCCGCGGTGGGCCGGTAGCTGATGGTCCCGTCGATCCGCGCCCCCGCCGCCACTTCGGCCGGCTTCGGGGAGCTGTGCGTCAGCCCGGCCGCGAGGTGGGCCCCCGGCCCGACGACGACCCGGTCCGCGTCGAGCTCCACGGGCCCCGTCACCGAGCCCAGGATGCGAACCGTACCTGCGGAGGCTCGTACGCTCCCGAGCACTGTTCCCTCGATCACGACTTCGCCCCCGGCCAGATAAAGGTTCCCCTCGACCTCAGCGGTGGGCGCCACACGGACCGATCCTCCCGCCAGCGTCACGTTGTGCCCCACCGGGCCCGCGAGCGTGACTTTCGCTCCAGCTGCCCGGAGGCTTCCGGCGACGGGGCCGGACGCGGAGACGCTCGCGCCCGCCGACAGGAGGTCGCCGGCCACCGGCGCCGTCACGGACACGACGGCGCCCGAGGCCATCAGGTCGCCCGGTACGCTGTCTTCGACAGTCACGTTCAGCCCTGCCGCGAGCCGATCGGCACCTGCCTGTAGCGTGACCACTGCCCGTGTCGCTCGGGCGGTAGGTGATTGCGGCAAGTCTGCGGACCCTGGCCCGGCATGCGAGGAGAGCGCCGCAAGCGAGGTCGCCAACAACAGCGTTCCGATGGACCTGATGCCCGACGGGCTCGGCTGATCGTTCACGAGTCCTCCTCCTGGACAGGATCCGTAACTCGCCGGCTCGACCCGGCCTGAGCTGGCCGGCCTGGCCGTCACGACCGGCACGTTTCGGACCGATCTACAGGAGCCCTCGGGACGGGGAATCCGGTGGAACCGCACATGGACAGCGGGAGAACCGGTCCCAACTCGTTGCGGCGAGCTGGGACAGGCTGTCTCGGGTGTGATGGGCGCCCGGATCCCGGTCGGCTCCGGGGCGTGACCCTACTCCGCCGGCCCCGGGTCCCCGGGCTTGGTGGGCGGCTGAGTGATGCACGTCACGGTGAAGGTGATCCGGGCGATTTCCTCGGCGGCCACGGATATGGCCCGTGGGTTCGCACCCTCGACACTGCAGCCCGAGGGCAACGACAGCAGGCTCACCTCGTAGTCTCCGGGCTCCACGTCCGTGTAGATCACGGTCCCGTTGGGCCCGACGCTGCGCTCCATCGCGCCGTCGATACGAACGAGGTAGTCGGCGGAACCTGCGTCCCCGGAAGTGCTGGTGAGAATGCTGATCGACCCGGTGGTCGCCGGCCCCGTCATTTCGTCGTCACCGCCGCATCCCAGGGGGACGAGGGGCACGAGCGCGACCGCGGCGAGTCGCGCGACTCCCCATTTCATCGTCAACATGGTGTTCGCTCCCGGTCCCGATGGCGTGCACCCGATGGTGCGACGTTCCAGATCGAGGATACGCGCGACGGCCGGACAGGTTCCTCCGGTCCGGCCCTCGCGGTCGGACCGATGCCGTATCCGGTGGGCTCCACCGCGGCGGTCCACGCGATGTGAGCAGCCTTGACGAGGACGGGCGTCCGGTGCGAAAACTCCGTACCGGTCGCGACTCGGGCCGCCCGGACATTCATCTTCCGAGGGAGTGGTAGTGAGATGTCTTCGGTGCAGGACTTCGTCCCCAGTGGAATGGCTCGCCCGCGCGTCCGACGTGCCGGCGTCGTTCTCTGCCTCCTCGCGTCGTGGGGGGCACCCGCCCGTGCGCAGGTCGCTCCGTCGCACGCCGCGCCGGTCGCGGAGCGCCTCCCCGTGACGCTCGAGAAGCACGGCCACGTACGGGTCGATCCCTACTTCTGGCTGCGGGAGCGCGACAACCCCGAGGTGATCGCCTACCTCGAAGCCGAAAACGCTTATTTCGACGAGCAGATGGCGCCGCTGCAAGCGCTCCAGGACGAGCTGTTCGAGGAGATCCGGGAGCGGATCCCGCAGGACGACGCCTCGGTGCCGTATCGTCTCGGCGACCACGTCTACTACCGGCGCTACGAGGAGGGCCACCAGTACCCGATCTTCGCGCGCCGCGCGGCCGAGCCGGGCTCTCCCGAGCAGGTCCTGCTGGACGTGAACGGCCTGGCCGAGGATCACGACTACTACGCGGCGGCATACGGGTCGAGATCGATCAGTCCGGACGGAAGCTATCTCGCCTGGTCGGCGGACACGGCCGGCCGGCGCTTCTACACGATTCGGTTCCTCGACATGATGACCGGCCAGATGCTCGGCGAGTCGATTCCGGACGTCACCGGAAATCTCGCCTGGGCGAACGATGGACGGACCGTCTTCTATTCGAAGCAGGACCCCGAGACGCTGCGATGGGATCGGATCTACCGGCACGAGCTGGGTACGGACCCGGCCCGTGACGCGCTCGTCTACCGGGAGCCCGACGAGACCTTCACGACCTTCGTGGAGAAATCGCGCGACGGTCGGTACGTGCTGATCGGCTCGGAGCAGACGCTGGCGTCGGAGTGGCGGGTTCTCGATGCGGACGACCCGCGGGGCGAGTTCCGCGTGTTCGAGCCGCGCAGCCGGGGTCACGAATACGACATCGAGCATGCCGGGAACCGCTTCTACGTCCGGACTAACCTCGACGCCGACAACTTTCGCCTCATGTCCTCGCCGGAAGAGGCGACGGCGAGCGAGAACTGGCGCGAGGAGATCGGCCACCGGGACGACGTCTTCCTCGCGGCCTTCGCCGTCTTCCGCGACCACCTCGTCCTGACCGAACGTTCGGAGGGCCTCGACCGTCTGCGGATCCGGCCCTGGATCGCGCCGGACACCGAGCACTACGTCGCGTTCGACGACCCCGCCTACATGGTGTCGCTCGGCGACAACCCGCGCTTCGACACCGACACCGTGCGCTTCGTGTATCAGTCGCCGGCCGTTCCGGCGACGACCTACGACTACGACATGACGACCCGCGAGCGTGTGCTCCTCAAGCGGGACGAGGTACGCGGCGGCTTCGACCCGGCGAACTACCGCACCGAGCGACTGACAGTGCCGGCCCGCGACGGAGCCGGGGTGCCGGTGACCCTGGTGTATCGGGTCGACCGGTTCGCGCGGGACGGGACGCATCCCCTGCTCCTGTACGGCTACGGATCATACGGCGCGAGCATTCCCCCGTACTTCGACGCCGAGCGGATCAGCCTGCTCGATCGAGGGTTCGCATACGCGATCGCCCACATCCGCGGGAGCCAGACGCTCGGACGGCGCTGGTACGAAGCCGGCAAGCTGTTCGAGAAGAAGAACACGTTCACCGATTTCGTCGACGTCGGCGATTACATGGTGGCCGAGGGCTGGGGGGACCCCGGGCGCCTGTTCGCGATGGGCGGCTCGGCGGGTGGTTTGCTGATGGGCGCGGTCATGAACATGCGGCCCGATCTGTTCCGCGGCGTGATCGCCCACGTTCCGTGGGTCGACATCGTGACCACGATGCTCGACAGCTCGATCCCGCTGACCACGAACGAGTACGACGAATGGGGCGATCCCAACGATCCCGAGTACTACGAATACATGCTCTCGTATTCACCGTACGACAACGTCGAGGCGAAGGACTACCCGGCCCTGCTCGTCACCACCGGTCTCAACGATTCCCAGGTGCAGTACTGGGAGCCGGCCAAGTGGGTCGCGAAGCTCCGGGCCCTCAAGACCGACGACAACCCGTTGCTCCTGCACACCCACATGGGTGCCGGTCACGGCGGGGCGTCGGGCCGCTTCGACCGCTATCGGGAGACCGCCCGCGACTGGGCCTTCCTCCTGCACCTGGCCGGCTCGCCGGCGCTGGTTCCGTCTACTGGTGACCGGTGAACGCGAACGCGATCGGGCGCACGTCGGCTCGAGCGGCGGTTCTTCCATTCGCCGGTACGACGCCGACGTAGAGAACGCCCACGTCTGACCAGTCGACCCCGCCCGCACGCGATATTCCGGCCGGCGGCGTCGTATGGGCCAGCGCCCCGGGCAGTACTCCCCGAGACGGCGTCTCGATGAGCACTCCTCGTTCCCCGGTGCCTCCGTCGAATTGATCTCCCGGCAGGAATTGATCTCCGGGCAGGAACTGGTCGCCCGGCAGGAACTGGTCGCCCGGCAGGAACTCCGGGCCGTCGCGCTGCACCTTCATCAGCCCCGGCATGACGAATTGGTCGCCCGGCAGGAACTGATCTCCCGGCAGGCGGTTGGTGCCGGGCCGGGCTTCGAAGGAGGGGGACCACCAGAGGGCCTGGACACGACCCCCGTCGATGGCGGCCATGAACACGACCACCCTCGTGGCGGCTCCGCCCTCCACCCCGATCTCGAGTCCGCGGGCGAGCGTTTCCGACAGCGCCATCTGGTCCTCACCGATCCGATCCGCCGCGCTGCCGGCGAGGCCGACTTCGAGCTTCTGGGCGCTGGCCGTCGCGACGCGCAGGGTCACGAACAGCAAGACGATCGCGAAATGACGGAGAGTGCGACGGATGGGCATGCGGCCTCCTCCAACGGTTGATTCCATTCGGGCGGCCCCGTTCGGGGGACCGCTTCGACGATCAGCCGCCAGAGCGAGATGCTGCCGCGAATACCGCCAGGTGGCGCCGTGCGCCTCTCAGTGCTGCCCCGCCAGCTCGCCGTGGCGCCGGGCCTCGTCGGCCCGCCCGGTGCGCTCGTACAGCTTCGCCAGGCCGGCGTGCACGGCCTGCACGTCGGGGTGCTCGGGAGCCACCTCGAGATCCAGGATCTCGAGCGCCTGCGTGTACAGGGTCTCCGCCTCGGCATACCGCTCCTGCAGCATCCGCACATCGGCCAGCTCGGTCATCATCACCGCGCGGACGGGATGTCGCTCGCCGGAGACCTCCCGCACGATGTCGGCGGCGGTGGCGAGCGCCTCCGCCGCGTCCTCGTAACGACCCTGGGCCACGTGCACCGCCGCGAGCGAGCGCAGCTCTCCGGCCGTCGAATTGTGCCGGTCGCCGAACGACTCGCGCCAGATCCCCAGCGCCTCGAGGTGGGCCGCTTCGGCCTCGCCGAGCCGTCCCTGGCGACGGAGCATGATGCCCAGGCTTCGCAGGGCGTCCGCGGCAGCCGGGGAACGGGGCCCGTAGTTGGCGCGCCGGAACGCGAGCAGCTCCCGCATCAGCCCGACCGCCTCTTCGTGCTCTCCCTTTTCGGACAGGGCCGACGCCAGGCTTCCCATCCCGTGCGACAGGGCGGGGTGCGGGTCGCCGAGGACGCGGCGCTGGATGTCGAGCGCCCGACGGTACAGGCCTTCGGCCTCATCGTTCGGGTCTCCCCGTTCCCGAAGCAGATCGCCCAGGTGGAGCATCGAGGTGGCCACCTCCGGGTCGTCCGGCCCGAGAAGACGCTGCTGCATCGCGAGCGCGTCACGCACCAGCGACTCGGCGGTGGCGAGCTCCCCGGCCCGTCGAAGCGCGGCCGATTCGTCCATCATCGCCTGCGCGACCAGCGCATGCTCGGGGCCCAGCAGCTGGCGTCGGATCTCCAGAACCTGCCGGTAGAGCTGAATAGCCTGGCGCGGATGACCCTGGTAGGGCGCGAGGAAGCCGAGGTGATACAGCGTCTGCGCGACCTCGAGGTTCTGCTCGCCGAAGGCGGCTGTCTGGATGCCCAGCGCCTCACGATACAGGCGCTCCGCATCGTCATACCTGCCGCGCCGCCGCGCTATCGTTCCGAGGTGCACGAGGCTGCGGGCCGCCTCGGGGTCGTCGACCCCCAGATTGTCGCGGCGCAGACGCAGTCCGCGTTCGATCAACGCCTCCGCGTCGTCCCAATGACCGAGGTTCGCCTGCACGGTGCCGAGGGCGTCGAGCAGCGTCGCCTGCACGAGCGGCTGGTCGTCCAGTGCCTCCGCGCGCGTCAACCCGAGCCGGAGGATCGCCCTCGCCGCCGCGGTGTCCTGCAGGGCCGACTGCTGCGGATCGCTCGCGGCGAACAGGTCGACGAGCACCGAGGTCACCTCGCGGGCCCGGTCCCGCTCCGCCTCGGCGACCTGCCGCGCCTCTTCCGCCCGGTCCCGCGCCCGGCCGGCCGCGACGGCCTGCCAGGTGGCCGCGGCGGCCCCGAGCAGCAGCGAGAACGCGATCGCTGCCGCCGCCACCACCTCGCGGCGGTGGCGCCGGAGAAACTTGCGGGTCCGGTAAGCGGAGCCTCCGCGATAAGCTCGCACGGGCAAGGCCTCGAGGTGGTTCGTGACGTCCTGGGCGAGGGCCTCCGCCGATGCGTAGCGGCTCGTCGGTTCCTTGCGCAGCGCGGCCATCACGATCGCGTCGGGATCGCCTTCGAGCCGGTGCACGAGACGGTCGGGAGACGTGCCCCGGGCCGCGGCGATCGCATCGACGTCGACCTCCGCCCCCGGTTCCCCGATCTCCCACTCCGCTCGCAGCAGCCGCCGGCTCGGCCGCTCGGGCTCCGTCTCGCACACGGCCGACACGATCCGCGCCGGCGACGCCGACCCGAGATCGTACGGCCGGCACCCGCAAAGCAGCTCGTACAGGAGCACGCCCAGCGAGTAGACGTCGCTCGCCGTGGTGATCGGGTCGCCTCGCACCTGCTCCGGGCTCGCATACTCGGGGGTCATCGGGAGGCGACCCGTTCGCGTGGGCGGAGCCCCGAGTGCGGCCCCCGGTCCGAGGATCTTGGCGACGCCGAAGTCGAGCAGCTTCGGAGTGCCGTCGCTGGTCACGAGGATGTTCGATGGCTTGATGTCGCGATGGACGATCAGGTTGCGGTGCGCGTGCTGAACGGTCATCGCCACGGTATGGAACAACCGCAACCGGGCGTCGACACCCAGCCGACGTCGATCGCAGTACTCGTCGATCGGCCGCCCGTCCACGTATTCCATGACGAGGTAGGGGCGGCCCTCCTCGGTGAACCCGCCGTCGAGCAGCCGCGCGATGTTCGGATGATCGAGCGTCGCGAGAATCTGCCGCTCGGCGAGGAATCGACGATGCATGTCGTCGGAGTAGGGGCCGCTCCGGATGATCTTGACGGCCACGCGCCGGTGGAACTGACCGTCCGCTCGCTCGGCGAGCCAGACGGCGCCCATCCCGCCCTGGCCGAGCTCGCGCAACAGCGCATACGCGCCGATCCGCAAACCGCGTGCGCCGGACGCGCCGAGCGCGGGGATAAGGGGGGAAAGCGGCGTCGGAGCTGCGGGAGGCCGGGCAGGTTCGAGATCGAGAATACCGGACGCTCGCTCGTGAGCTCGCAACAGGGCCTCGACTTCGTGGCGGAGCTCCGTGTCGCCGCCGCAGGCCTCCACGACCCACGCCCCGCGTTCGGCCTCGTCTCGCTCCAGCGCCTGCTCGAACAGCGCCTCGACCCGGCGCCGGCCTTCGCTCACTCGTACAGCCTGCGGTAGAGCCATGCCCGCGCCTTCACCCAGTCGCGTCGGACCGTGCGCCGCGTGACGCCCAGCACGGTGGCGACCTCCTCCTCCGTCATTCCGCCGAAGAAGCGGCCTTCGACGACCTGGCGCTGACGGGGTTCGAGCTCTTCGAGGGCCGCGTCGAGCGCGAGCAGCTCGTCGAGATCGAGCGTTTCTGACCAGCTCCCACCGGTGAGCGTCACCGGGCGCAGACCGCCGCCTCGCTTCGCGCGGTCGCGGCGCCTGGCGTGATCCACGAGAGCCTGCCGCATCGCCCGGGCCGCGATGGCGAGAAAATGGGCGCGGTCGGAGATCGACAGGTCCCCTCCCGCCAGCTTCATGTAGGCCTCGTGCACGAGAGCGGTCGGCTGCAGGGTATGTCCCGCCCTCTCTCGGCGCAGCTGGATTTCGGCCAGGTGACGCAACTCGTCGTATACGAGAGGCAGCAGACGCTCGAGCGCCCCGGAGTCCCCCGCCTCGACAGCGGCCAGCAACCGGGTCACGTCACCCCGGCTCTTCGCCATACGCGTCTCCCTCCGATCGAGGATCCGCGGAAAAGATACGTCGTCGGGAGTCGAGCGGCGACGCGATTCACGCCGCGTACGCCCGGCGCCGGATGGCGGCCCGGGCTGCGCGGCGCTCCGGTCCCGCCTAGCGGACGCCGAACGCGATCAGGACCAGCAGGACCAGGTTGACGGCCACGCCGATCCGCGATTCCGGCCAGCCCGCGATGCTCAGCGGCAGTGAACACACGGCGGTCACGACGGTCATGGTGGGCCACCAGGCCGCATTCACGAGCGCGGCCCCGGCCGCGACGAAAAAGGCCACGCCGGCCAGCAGCCACAGGACCCCGACCGCACGGATTCCGGCCTCTCCCACGTCCACGGTGCCCGACAACAGCGTCGTGTCGTGCGGCATGTCCTGGAACTCCGTGAGACGCCAGGTAACCACGAACCCGACGCCGTGGGCGAGTCCGTGCAGGGCCATGAGAAGAGCCAGAAGAAACCGCATGCCGCACTCCGAGCGAGGACTATGTGACCGATCGGGGAAAGATACCGGGGTGTTGCATCCCGCGCGCCATTCGACGAGCGTGGCTCCATGACATCGACCGGGTTCGCGCTGTTCGCGTTCTTCGCCTTTCTCGTCCCGGTGCCGCTCCTCGCCTGGCTCGACCGGGCCCCCCGGCACCGCGAACGAGGGCGGTGACGTGTACGCGGGTCACTTCGCGGCGGGGCTCGCTCTCAAGGGCCGTTCTCCGGAGACACCCACCTGGGGTCTGCTCCTCGGCGTCGGGCTGCTCGACATCCTGTTCGGCCCGTTCGTGTTGCTGGGGATCGAACGCGTCACGATGACGCCGGGCATCTCGCCCGGCTTCTCGCTGGACTACATCGACTGGTCGCACTCGCTCGCGATGTCGATCGTCTGGGCGGGCCTGTACGGTGCCCTGTGGCTGGGACGCGGCCGGCGCACCGCGGCCATCATGAGCCTCGCCGTGTTCTCGCACTTCCTGTTCGACCTCCCGGTGCACCCGGCCGACATGGCGCTCTGGCCGGGGTCGACCGTGCACCTGGGGTTCGGCCTCTGGCGGGCGCTCCCGAACGGCTGGTGGTTTGTCGAGCTGGCGGTCATCGCCCTGGGCGCGGGCTACTACTGGTACCGCTCCCGCAAGATCGGAACGTTCGGCCGGCACGCGTGGGCCGTGGCGGGCGTCGTCGTGCTCCTGCACGTGATGAACGCGCCGTGGCTCGCCCCGATGTAGGTCATCCGCCCACCGCGTAGAACGCCCCGAGAATGATCCCGTAT
>JASFRN010000008.1:0-45671 GCA_050114915.1 Gemmatimonadales bacterium
CGGCGAAATCCAGGTCAATATGAGCACGACGGGCACCGATCTCGACAACGGCTACACGGTGAGCGTCGACGGCGGCCCGGCCCAGTCCATCAGCCGCAATGGCAACAAGACGTTCACGAACCTGGTGATCGGCGACCATGACGTGGAGATCGGGGACGTGGCCGCGAACTGCGCCGTCCAGGGCGCGAATCCCCGCACCGTGACCGTGACCCAGAACGCGACGACGCAGGTCAACTTCGACGTCGTCTGCTCGGCGACCACCGGGCAGATCCAGGTCAGCGTGACGACGACGGGCGAGGACCTCGACCCCGACGGCTACACGATCGTTCTCCTCGGGGAGGGCCAGAGCCGTTCCGTGGACACGAACGGGAGCACCACGTTCACGGGGATCACTCCGGGCCCCTACGACCTCGAGCTCACGAACGAGTCGCCGAACTGCACGGTCACTTCCACGAACCCGACCTCGACCACCGTGACGGCAGGCGCGACCGCCAACGTCAGCTTCACGGTCTCGTGCGTCGGTCTGACGGGGAACCTGACGGTGTTCACGTCGACCTCCGGGGAGGACCAGGACACCGGCTATACGGTGTCGGTGGACGGCGGCACGCCGCAGGCGATCGGCGCCAACAGTTCGCTGAACTTCGTCGACCTGGCCGACGGATCCCACACCGTCACGCTCGGCGGCATCGCGGGGAACTGCTCGGTGTCCGGGAGCAATCCGCGCACCGTGACCGTGCCGGCCAACAGCACGACGTCGACCACCTTCAGCGTTACCTGCGCCGCCTTGACGGGCAATCTGCAGGTGAGTACGTCGACCACCGGCCAGGACCAGGACACCGGCTATACGGTGTCGGTGGACGGTGGCGCGCCGCAGGCGATCGGAGCCAACTCGACGCTGACCTTCCCGAACCTGGATGCCAGCAACCACACCGTGCTTCTCGGCGGCATCGCCGCGAACTGCTCGGTGTCGGGAAACAATCCGCGCACCGTGACCGTGCCGGCCAACAGCACCGGATCGACCACGTTCGACGTGAGCTGTGTCCAGATCGTCGGCTCGGTGCAGGTGTCGGCGACGACGACGGGCACCGAGCTGGACACGCAGTACACGGTGACGCTGTCCGGCGGGCAGGGGTCGATGACGCTGCCGGCGAACGGCTCGACGACGTTCACGAACGTGCCGGTGGGCGGCTACACGGTGACGCTGTCGAACCTGAACGCGAACTGCTCCGACGACGACGGGGACAACCAGGAGCCGGTGACGGTCACGGCGAACGCGACGGCGAACGTGAGCTTCAGCGTGACCTGCAGCTCGACGACCGGGACGATCTCCGTGAGCACGACCACGAGCGGCCAGGACCTGGACAACAGTTACACCGTCACGCTGGACGGCGGGGGCGGCCAGTCGATCGGTGGAACGGGAACGGTGACGTTCAACACCGTGTCGCCCGGGAGCCACGACGTCGAGCTGATCAACGTGGCGAGCAACTGCACGGTCAACGAGTCGAACCCGCAGACGGTCGGCGTCACGGCGGGCAACACGACCAACGTCAGCTTCACGATCAGCTGCGCGCTGATCACCGGAGATCTCCGTGTCATCACCGCGACGTCGGGCTCCGAGCTCGACCCCGACGGCTACACGGTCACGGTCGATGGCGCGAACTCGCGGACGATGACGGTCAACGACACCACGATCTACACCGGCGTCCAGGACGGCCCGCGCCAGGTACAGCTGTCCGGCGTCGCGGGGAACTGCAGCGTCTCCGGAAGCAATCCGCGCAACGTGAACGTGCCCGCGGACGGCCAGGGCTCGACGACCTTCAACGTGACCTGCGATCCGACGACCGGCACCATCGCGGTGGACGTCTCGACGTCCGGCTCCGACATCGATCCCGACGGCTACACGGTGACGCTGGACGGTGGCGGCGGAAAGGCGGTCGGCGTGAACGGCTCGACGAGCTTCACCTCGGTGTCGCCGGGCAGCCACGACGTGGAGCTCACCGGCGTGGCGGACAACTGCAGCATCTCGGAATCGAACCCGCAGAGCGTAGGCGTTACGGCCGGCAGCACCACGAACGTCAGCTTCACGGTCACCTGCACGCAGATCGTCGGCTCCGTGCAGGTGAGCGCGACGACCACGGGTAGTGACCTCGACACGCAGTACACGGTGACGCTGTCCGGCGGGCAGGGGTCGATGACGCTGCCGGCCAACGGCTCGACGACGTTCACGAACGTGCCGGTGGGCGGCTACACGGTGACGCTGTCGGACCTGAACGCGAACTGCTCCGACGACGACGGGGACAACCAGGAGCCGGTGACGGTCACGGCGAACGCGACGGCCAACGCCAGCTTCAGCGTGACCTGCGATCCGACGACGGGTTCGATCCAGGTGACCACCACGACGACCGGGGCGGGAACGATCGACCCCGACGGGTATTCGGTGGACGTGGACGGCGGCTCACCGCTGGCAATCGACGTGAACGACACCGTGACGTTCAACGGCGTCGCGCCGGGCAGCCATACCGTGACGCTCACGGGCCTCGACGGCACCTGCAGCGTGACGAGCGGCAACAACCCCGCGTCGCCTTCGGTGACCGCGGGCATGACCGCCACGGTCGACTATACGGTGGATTGCCCGTAGCGACCGCCGGGCCGGAGGTCAGTCCGTCGTGAAGCCCGCGTCCCGGTGCGAGCCGTCGCAAAACGGCTTCGTGTGCGAATGGCCGCAGCGGCAGAGGGCTCCCTTGACGCCGGTCGACTGCCCGCCGCCGGTCCCCTCGACGCGCAGGGGACCGCGCACCAGCATGGGGCCGTTCTCCGCGCCCCGGAGGGTCACCGGTCCGTCTTCGCGTCCTCCCGCTTCCTCGGCAGGCACGAGGCGGCCGCCCCTGATCACGCCCGGGTCATCGAACCCGACCTCGTCGTGGCTGCCGTCGCAGAACGGCTTGTCGCCGGACGCTCCACACCGGCAGAGCGCGACCCGCGTCTCCTCGAGCACCTCGCCGTCGGGCAGCTCGATCCGCAGGTCGCCGCGCACGTAGACCGGACCGTCCGGTCCGATCCGGGCGACGTTCTCGTCCGGCGGCCGCTCGGCCGCACCGCCGTCCTTGCGCCGATAATGGAGCGCACCCGTCGGACACCGCTCGACGACCTCCGCGATGCGGTCGGGGTCGGCGGCCGTCGGGTCGATCCAGCGGCGGCGGTGGGGATCGAACACGGCCGGCAGGCCGCGCACGCATTCCTCGGAGTGAATGCAGCGCGAGGAGTCGAAGTCGATGGCGATCTCGTCGGCCTCGTACGTGCGCAGCTTTCTCACTGTAACAGGTTCTCCTCGTCGGTCTTGCGTCGGTCCTCTTCGATCTGCTCGTCGAGCGCGCGGTCGACGGACACGTCTCGCTGCTCGGCGCCCCCGTCCTCGCCCGCCTCCGGTCGGGCCGTGGCGCCGGGCTCGGCGCCGGCAGGCGGTTCGGCCCCGGCCGCCGCGGCGAGCGGTCCCGACACGGCGACCCGGTATTCGGGGGACGGTGTGACGATGCCCGCCTCGTCGAGCGCCCGCTTGATGAGCCGGAAGGCCTCGCTCTGCACCCGGCCGAATTCGGCGTGCCGCTGGTCGACCCAGCCGAAGAAACGAAGCTCCGTCGTCCCGTTGCCGTAGCCCGAGATCAAGCCGTCCGGGCTCGGGTCGTCCAGCACGCCCGCCATCTCCCGCAGCACCCGACAGCCGACGTCGAGGGCGGCGGAGGGCTCCTCTTCGGCCGCGATGCCCACGTCGATCCGCACGCGCCGGAGCGGATTCCGCGAGTAATTGAGCATCGGCTCCCGGAACACGGTGGCGTTCGGGATCTGCACGTGGTTTCCGTCGGGGGTCATGAGGATCGTCTCGCGACCCGTGAGCCGGACGACCTTCCCGAGGTGCCCGGCGATGTCGACGAGATCGTTCTTCGCGAACGGCTGCCGCAGGCTGAGGATGATCCCGGCCAGGTAGTTCTCGACGATGTCCTTGAACGCGAAGCCGATCGCCAGGCCGGCGAGGCCCGCGGTCCCGACGACGGCTCCGACGAGGGCGGTCGCGTCGAGCAGCTCGAGGGCCAGGATCAGCCCGGCCAGGACCAGGGCGAACTGGGTGAGCCGCCGCACCATCGACGACAGGAAGGGGTTCGGCGGTACACCCGGCAAATGGGCTCTCGGCCGCCAGCGTCCGACCCCCCAGGCCAGCAGGGCGAACACGATAAAGATGCCGAAGGCGACCGCGAGGACCGGAAGCAGGACCAGGAACGAGCGGGTCTTCTCGCGCAGCAGCGTCCATACGTCGTCGAGCCGCGCCTCGGTCACCTGCGAGGCCGCGTCGAGAACCGGCGCGGCGAGCGTCACCGTATCGACGACGAGGCTGTCGACGACGACGGTGTCGACCTCTTGAGCGACCCGCGTCGATGGGGCATGACCCGAGCGCGGCGCGGCAGGGCCCGCGGCCGGGAGGAGGATCGTCATCAGCATGCCGGACAGCACGGCCCGCCAGCACAGGCGCATCGTCTCTCTCATCGCGTGAACCCTATCCCGGGCGGACCTGTTTGGACAACTGCAGGTCGAGTCTGCCCGCCGCCGATTCGGCGGACCGGCCGATATTCAGCGACGGAGATTGGCGCCGTTCCTCGAAGCTTGTTATGGTTCAAAGATTGGACGGCAGGCGGATTTAGGCGCACGAGGCGCACCGTAGATTCACGAAGAAGGAGGCAGTTTGGGGTACAAGCGAACGTTGATGGACGATGCGAAGGACGAGCTGTTTGCGCATATGCAGCGATGCAGGGTGCCGGGCGCGACGGAAGAGGACGTCCGCGAGTGGATGAACGACACTCGCCAGTTTCTCTCCGATCGGTATCCGCAGTTGACGGAGGCTCAGTTGGCCGCGCTCGAGATGATCGGCCGGCGTTACGCCCAGCCGGTGATCCCGCACGGCAAGGACGCCACGGCCAGGAACCGTGACGAATGGGAGTCGGAGGCGGAAGCCGCCCATCCCGACGCCCCGGAAGAAGAGGCTGATCTCACCGACGTGACGGACGAGAACGAGCTGCAGACGGCCTGACGGGCCGGACGGACAGCGATCGCCGAGAGCCGGCTTCCCGCACCACGGGGAGTCGGCTCTCGTGCGTTGGGCAGGGTCAGCGTCCGGATCCGCCGGCCAGGTGAGGTCGGTACTCCGGATGTCGACCGATGAACCACGCCGTGTACGGGCAGTACGGCGCGATCTCGAGGCCCCGCTCGATCGCGTCGTCGAGCGCGTGGCGCGTCAATCGGCCGGCGATGCCCTGGTGGCGGTGCTCCGGGGGCGTCCCGGTGTGCGTGAACAGGATCCGCTCCCCTTCGATTCGGTAGTCGAGGACCGCCAGGCTTCCGTCGCTCAGCTCGGCCTCGTACCGGCTCTCGTCGGGGTTGTGACGGATCTCCCGGATCGGATCGGACTCTCTCGACATCACCCGGTCTCCCCGCTCCGCCGGTCTCGCCAGGCGAGAAACAACCAGCCGCCGGTCGCGATGCCGAGCCCGTTGGCCAGCGGCAGGCCCAGGAGGTACCAGGTGGGAGTGGGCCCGCCGTACTGCCGCACGCCGAATACCAGCCCGCCCGTGAACACGAGGAACGCGAGCAGCAGGACCCACAGGAAGGGCGGCTCGGGAGCGATCAGCGCCGTGAGCACCGCGGCGATACCGGACATCACGAGCGTCAGCCCCAGGTTCAGGACCATGAAATCCGTGGACGGCAGCCCGGGCGGACCCGGCACGGAAGGGGCCAGCCAACCGGCCGACTGCAGCAGGCCCGGCCAGATCGTCAGGACGGCGGTGAGGCCGATCCGCATCAGCAGCGGAAGGACCAGGAAGCCCGCCACGAGGCTCGCGACGCCGCGGACGATGCGCACGTCAGGACACGCCCAGCCAGCCGGCCGCCAGGTAGCCGGTGGCGGCGACCGCGGCGCTGATCGCGGCGCCCCATGCGAGATCGACCACGGCCACGAGCACCGGAAAGCCCCGCATCACCGCGAGGCTCGTGAGGTCGTAGGTCGCATACGTGACGAGCCCGAACAACGCGCCCATCGCCACCGCCCGGCCGAGAGATCCCCGGTCGATGGCCGGAAGTGTGACGAACAGCACCACGCCGGCGACGAACAGCGCGTAGAACACCAGCGCGGCGCCCCAACGCGGGTCGGGCCGGAGCAGGTCGCCGAGCTGCTGCCGATAGAACGCCCGGGCCACGACGCCGAGCCATACCGCGTCGAGTGCGCAGAAGGCCACTATGGAAACGGCGTACAGCTTCAAGAAGGCCGCCATCACATCCCTCCAATGCGGGCCGAGCCGAAGGCCGGCCGATGATCCCCGAGACGCTCGCGGCGGAGTTTTCCGGCGTCGCCGGAACCGCCGCGCCGCGAATAATGCCGGTATTGCGGGCCGAAGCGCCATGCGGAGCCGTGCGGCCCACCCCCTTGACGGGAAGCCGGGCCCTCCCACAGCTTCCTGCGCAACAGCCTGTGTGCGCTTGTCCCGCACGTGCCGCCAAAGCGGAGGTTGTGTGATGATCCGTCGTATGCTTGCAGTATCGACGGCCGTGTTGTTCGTGTTCACGGCCCTTCCCAGGAGCGCCGACGCCCAGAGCGTGTACGTTCTGGCCGGTGCCTCCGTCCCCACCAGTGACTACGGTGATGCCTTCAAGACGGGCTGGCTCGCGGCCGCGGGCGTGACGTTCCCGATCGGCGAAGCCGGTCTGTGGGCGGGCGCCGAAGGCCTGTACGGACAGAACTCGTTCGATTCCACCGAGAGCACGGACCTCAAGGGGAAGCCGTACAGCATCATGGCGATCCTCGGCTACGACATTCCGACCGAGGGGAAGATCAACCCTTACGTCTGGGGTGGCGCCGGTCTGATGGGACTTCGGCAGACGAGCGGCGGTGAAAGCACTTCCGACTCAGGGTTCGGCTGGCAGTTCGGTGCAGGCCTCGCGCTCGCGACGGCAGGCAGGGTCAGCCCCTTCGTCGAGGGACGCTATCAGAGCGCCAGCATCACGCCTGGGGACTCGTCCGAGTCGGCGACGGTCGGTCTGTTCGGCATCGAAGCCGGCATCTCGATCGGCCTCGGCAGCAACGACGACATGGACGGCATGTAGTCCTTCCGATCGCGGGCGGGTCCCGGGATGCCGGGGCCCGCGCCGATCCTCCATCACTTCGTGATGTAGATACCCCGCCGCCATTCACCGCCCTCGATCAGGCGGGCGCCCAGGCGTGTGCCCGCGATGAACGGCGCCTCGCGCAGGGCCGCCGCCAGCGGCGCCAGTCCCGCCGCCGAGAGCCGTGTCTCGCAATCGCGCCCGACTTCTCCCGCCTCGACCTGCCGGATGTAACGGTCCGGGATGCGCTCCCCCGGCCAGATCAGGACCTCGTGGCCGGTCGACTCGTGCCAGCGCGCCCCGCCGGGTCGGCAGACGACGTCGATGCCGAGCTCGAGCGCTTCGAGGTGGAATGCCCACGTGCCGCTCCCGTAGCCGCGCACCCACACGCGCGTCGCGGCGGATCCGTACGCCGACCAGCGGCCGAGCTCGACCAGCGTGGGGGTCGTGGACGAGGTGACGTCGCCGAGCACGCCGGGGTCGTGCGCTTCCACCCACCAGCGCGCCATCGAGGTGCGGCGGCCGTCGCCCCCGTCGACGCGCACCCCGTCGTACGAGCCGATCTCGAGGCTGGCCACCGCCCAGTCGTCGAACTGTGGGTTCGCCGTCAGAAAGCTCTGAAGCGCCGGATCGACCGCCGCGGTCTCGCGGGCGGTCCGCAGATCGATGAACGTCGGCAGATCCCCCTCGACGTGCTTCGGATCGAGAAGGAAGACGTACCGGAACTCGGCGCGACGCTCGCCGCTCTCCACGACTCGAACGGCGCCCGGCGGCAGCGGGGCGAGCCGGGGCTCGCCGGCGCCGCGGTAGGCGGCGGCGACCTCCCGCGTCCAGGCGTCCAGCGTGTCGCGAGGTAGCCAGGTTCCGGCCCGCACGACGCCGGCGATGCGCGACGTGTTGCCAATGTCTTCGAGCGGATCGGCCTCCAGCAGAACGAGATCGGCGGCATAGCCCGCCGCGATCGCCCCCATGTCGTCGGCGTGACCGAGGAAGGTGGCCGGGTTCAGGGTCGCCGTCCGCAAGGCTTCGAGCGGGGTGAGCCCCGACTCGACGAGGAGCGTCAGCTCCTCTTGCAGGCTGAAGCCGGGAAAGGTGAACGCCAGGGTGGGGTGAACGTCCGAGCCGGCCAGCAGGAGCAAGCCGGCCTCCTGCATCCGGCCGACGATCTGCTCCATCCGCGCGAGGCGGCGTTCGGCCAGCCGCCAGTCGGTGGCGCCATACCCGCGGGTGGCTTCGTAAGTGCTCGGCTGCCAGGCGCGGGCCGCCGCGTCCGGCACGTACGCGAGGCGCGGGTCGTCGGCCGCGTCTGGGTCCTGCAGCCGCAACGGTCCAAGGTGCGCCACGAGGGTAGGCGTCTGGGCGACGCCGAGCTCGGCGAGCCGGCGAATCAGCGCATCGCAGCGTTCGTCGTCCTGCGTGTCGAGCAACCGCTCGAGATAGTCGCGATTGTCGGTCGGAGCGTTGCGACCGGCCGCGCGGGCCTCCAGGTAGGCGACATTGTCACGCACCAGCCAGGCCTCGTCGCGTGAACAGCCCTCCAGTATGCCGTGAAGGTGCTCGAACCCGGCCATTCCGGCCCGCGCCGCGTCGCGCGCCCGCACGACGTTCGGGACGTGGCCCACGACCCGCAGACCGTGCCGTCGCGCCTGCTCTACGACCACCGCCAGCAGCTCGAGAGGCAGGGTGTTGTAGACCTTGATGAAGTCGGCCCCGCCGACGGCGAGCGAGTCGACCAGGTGGCGCGCCTCCGTCGCCGACGTCGCGGCCATGAGGCCAGGGAACCAGGGCACGGGTCCGTCGATGATCCCGCCCGGCGACAGCAGGCGAGGCCGCGGGCCGCCGGCCGCGCGCCAGCGCCGCGCCGCCTCGAGAGATCCCCACATGTCGCGCACCCCGGTGACCCCGTTGGCGAGGAGCAGCTTCGCGGCGGACGTCGGGTCCGGTTCCCACCATTGTCCGGGTGCGGCCGTGGACGTGGGCAGGACGTGGGTGTGCATGTCCCAGAGCCCCGGAACGAGGAAGCGGCCGCGGCCGTCGATTCGAATTCCGGCCCTCGCCGCCTCCGGGGCCGCCGGGGAATCGCCGGCGCCGGTCTGGTCCTCGAGCACGGCCTCGATCCGATCGCCGACGACCAGGACGGTGCGCCCTGGCAGGAGCCGTCCGGTGCGGACGTCTACGACCGTCACGTGCTCGATCGCGAGGTCGGCGACCGTATCGGTCCCCATGCTCGCCTGGCGAGGCGGCGGCGTGAGCGACTGCGACGCGGCGACCCCCGGGATCCCGGTCGCCAGCAGGGCGAGCGCGGCGAGGCTCCTCGCCGTCATGCGCCGTACCGCCGACGTCCCTCGGGGTGTCCGCCCTCGCATCGAATGCCGCCTGTCCCTCGCGCAGGGGTCCGGCCGGCCGGCGCTGGAACCGGACGGCGTCGCCGTTCGTTGATGACGCGGGCCGACAGGCATCGTCGGCACCGGTCGCTGCTCCATCATACCCAACGGGAAGGCGTCGCACATGACATCGGTCACCGGTCTCCATCACGTGACGGCGATCGCGGGAGATCCACGCGAAAACCTGGAGTTCTACACGGGTGTCTTGGGGCTGCGGCTCGTGAAGCGTTCGGTCAACCAGGACGCGCCGGACACGTATCACCTGTTCTACGCGGACGGGGAAGGGCGCCCCGGCACCGACCTGACGTTCTTTCCGTGGCCCGGGCTTCAGCCGGCCCGGCCGGGCGTCGGCCTGGCGATGGAGGTGTCCTTCTCCGTCGCCCTCGGCAGCCTCGGCTGGTGGGCCGAGCGGCTGGCCGGCGCCGGCGTGGCGACGGGCGACCGTGAGTCGCGCTTCGGCGACAGGGCCCTCCCGTTCCGTGACCCGCACGGCCTGCGGCTCGCTCTCGTCGAGACGGACGAGCCCCTCGACACCGCGCCCTGGGGGCACAGCACAGTACCCGAACGGCACCAGCTGCGCGGCTTCCATGCGGTGCGCCTGTGGGAGCGCGACCTGGAACACACGCCGCGCTTCCTCGAGCAGGGCCTGGGGTTCGAGCCGGTCGGAGCCGAGGACGGCTGGCAGCGATTCGAGGCGGGTCCCGGGGGAGCCGGCCGCCGCGTCGAGGTCCGGGCGGCTCCGGCCGAACGGCGCGGAGCATGGGGAACCGGCGCGGTGCACCACGTCGCCTACCGGGCGCCGGACGAAGAGGCGCAGGCGGAGATTCGTCGACGCGTGCTCGCGGCCGCCGGCCACCCCACCGAAGTCATCGACCGGTTCTGGTTCCGCTCGATCTACTTCCGGGAGCCGGGCGGAGTGCTGTTCGAGGTCGCCACGGACGGTCCCGGTTTCACGGTCGACGAGGACGCGAAGACCCTCGGCGAGGCCCTCATCCTGCCGCCGTGGCTGGAGCCCGGGCGGACGGAGATCGAGGCGGCGCTCCCGTCTCTCGGCGCGGCGGTGACCGCCGGCTGAGCCCGGCGGCGCCGGCCGCCCCGGACCACCACGCCCCGAGGCGAATGTCGCAAGCTGTCCCGGGTGTTTCTCCGCATTGATTCATGTCTTCTGAGCACCTAGGATTCGACAGGAGAATCCCACGTCCCTGGAGGCGACATGAGCTGGCCTCGAGTTGCATTCCGGTGCGGCGCCCTCGCCGCGCTTCTCGTTCTGACGTCTCTCCCGTCGTCGGCCCGCGCCCAGGCGACCGACACCCTCGTTCCTCTCGACTCGCTGCCGCCCGGCGTCTCGATGCAGATGGTGCGTCAGGGCCGCGACATCTTCCGTGACGGCGGCAACTGCTACACCTGCCACGGTCCCGACGCGACGGGTGACATCGGCCCCAACCTGACGGACGGCGACTGGCTGCAGGAGAAGGGCAGCTACCTGTCGATCCTCGAAGTCGTGATGAACGGGATTCCCGAGGCCCGTTCCAGCACGGGCACCGCGATGCCGCCACGCGGCGATTCGGACATCAGCGACATCGAGGTCCAGTCCGTGGCCGCCTACGTGTGGCGGCAGAGCCATGCGACCGACCCTCTCCCGTCCGGGGTCACAGAGGGCATGATCCAGCGCGGACAGCAGGTGTTCCTCGGCGACGGGGGCTGCGCCCTCTGCCACGGCGAGGACGCCACGGGTCTGCTCGGGCCCAACCTGACGGACGACGACTGGCTGGACGCAAAGGGCAGCTACCTGACGATCGGCCGGATCATCGCGCGTGGCGTGCCGCTGGCGGAATCGACGCGCGGCGTCGAGATGCCGCCCCGGGGCGGCTCCGACATCTCGAACGAGGACCTCGAGAAAGTCGCGGCTTACGTCTGGTACGTGAGCCACCGCGACTGAGCGACCGCCGTAACCGCGTCCGCCGGGGTGGCGCTACTCTCCGCCCCGGTAGGCGTAGCCGGCGAACCGCTCAGGCTGGCTCGGGCGCTTCGCGCAGTCCGCCGGCCGGCCGTTTCCTCCCCGGCGGTTCTTCTGCCGCGACCGGCTCGCCGCCCGGGCGATCGTTCACCTGGGTGTGAACGACGAGGGCCCCGAGTCCCGCCATCCCGGCGCCGACCGCGAACGGGATCACGTAGCCGAACTGGACGGTGAACCCCGCGGTGAACTGGCCGAGCGCGATTCCGAGTCCGAACGCTACCGTCAGCACCGAGAGCTGCGCCCCGGCCTGGCCGCGCCGCGCCAGGTCGCCGGCGAGGGCGAGCGCCGGGGCGAACACCATCGCGGCCGTTGCGCCCTGCAGGAGCCGCGCGACGATCATCTGCCACGGCACCGCGGCGATCCCCTGCAGCAGGGTGGTCGGAATCAGTCCCAGGAGGCCGACCACGATGAACTTCTTACGGCCGCGCTCGTCGGTCATCCGCCCGATCAGGGGCTGCAGGATCGCCTGACTGGCGATGAACGCGGCAAACTCGACCGCGAACAGCAGCGGCCCCTGGTCGAGATGCCGGTTGACCAGGGTCTCGATCGGCGAGAGCAACGCGATGCACGCGGCCATGAACAGGGTGCCGACGCCGAGCGCGAACACCGGATCTAGCAGCCGCCCCGGCGAGGCGGAACGGACGCGGAGCGAGGCGCGCTCGCGGTTCGGCTCGATGTCCGCGGGGTCCTCGACGAGCCACCAGACGAGACCGGCGCTTATCGTCGCCAGGAGGCCCGCTCCGAAGAACGTCACGCCGAAGGCGCTGAGCGTCATCCCGAACGGCAGGTGATACGGGCCGCCCGTCATCACCAGGCCGGCGAGAAGCGGCCCGATGCCGAAACCGGTGAGCCGAAACGAGTTGAACGTTCCCATGTTGCGCCCGCGGCGTTCCTGCACGCTGAGTTCGCTGACCAGCGATACCGTCCCCACGATCGTGAGCGCGACGGCGCCGGCCTGGACGATGCGCACGCCGAGAACGCCCAGGAAGCTCCCGGTCCAGTGGTAGGCCACGTTGACGACCGCGAGCAGCGCCAGCCCGGCCAGGATGAACGCCTTGCGACGCCCCACGCGGTCCGACCAGCGGCCGGCCAGCGGCTGCACGACGAAATTCACGATCCCGAACGCGCCCAGGGTGACGCCGGTGAACGCCGCTTCCGACAGCCCGAAGCGGAGACCATGGAGCTGCCCGCTGGCGATGTACAGGGGCAGCACGACGATCAGGAAGGAATTCGCCACCGCGTCCGCCATGCGGGCGACGCCGAGGGCGATGATCCGCCGATCGACGCCGCCGATCGTGGAATACGAGTTCGGGGTGCCGCTCACGTGCGTCCCCCGGTGAATTCGTCGTTGGTCATGATCCTGATAACGGTCTCGGCGGTCCATGGTTCCGCGACTCCGGCGCCGGCTGTTCGCGGCAGGGCCACCGGCTTACCGTGAAAGCCGGTCATGACCCAAGAGTTCGAACTCCGAGAGGACCGATGATCCAGCGCTTCGGGCGCGCGCGCCGTGCCTCTTCCCGTCGTCTCGCCACCGTCCCGGTCGGCGGGCGCCTGTTGGTCGCGGTCGTGACGGCGGCAGCGGCGTCGCTCTTCATTCCGCGTGCCGCGAACGCGCAGGTGCGGGCGGCGTTGACCGATGCGCGGCCCGGGCCGGGAGGGTCGATCTCCGCGATCGTCGACTCCGTGTCGCCCGCCCGCATCGAAGCCGACATCCGTCGCCTCGCCCGCTTCGGCACCCGCAACACGATGTCGGACACGTCGTCCGATACCCGGGGAATCGGCGCCGCCCGGCGCTGGGTCCACGCGGAGTTCGAGCGGATCTCGGCCGCATGCGGAGGTTGCCTCGAGGTGTCGTACCGGACGTCGATCGTGACCGGCGCCCGCCGCATGCCCGACTCGACGGCCGTCGTCAACGTGATCGCGGTGCAGCGCGGCACGACCGATCCCGGTCGCTACGTGATCATGTCGGGCGACATCGACTCGCGCGCCTCCGACGGATCGGACCCGCTGACCGATGCCCCCGGCGCCAATGACAACGCCTCCGGGCTGGCAGGCGTGCTCGAAGCGGCCCGGGTGCTGACACGTTACGAGTTTCCCGCGACGATCGTCTACGTGGGCCTGTCGGGCGAGGAGCAGGGCTTGTTCGGGGGACAGGCGCTGGCCGCCGAGGCGCTGGCCGCCGGCTGGCGGATCGAGGCGGTGCTCAACAACGACATGATCGGCAACATCCAGGGACAGAACGGGGTTGTCGACAACACGGTCGCACGGGTGTTCTCCGAGGGAATCCGGGCCGACGAGACCGACCGGATGGCGACGATCCGGCGCTACACGGGCGGGGAAGTCGACTCGCCCTCCCGCAACCTGGCTCGCTACGTCGACCGGATGGCCGACCTCTACATGCCGAACCTCGACGTCATGATGGTCTATCGGCTCGATCGGTTCGGCCGCGGCGGACACCACAAGCCGTTCAACGACGTCGGTTATCCGGCGGTCCGGATCATGGAGGCGAACGAGGACTATCGGCGGCAGCACCAGGACGTACGAGTCGAGGACGGGGTCGAGTACGGAGACGTGGTATCGGAAGTGGAGTTCGACTTCGCCGCGAAGCTGACCGCCCTCAACGCCGTGACCCTCGCCTCGCTGGCGTCTGCGCCCGCCCCGCCCTCGGAGGTCGAGATCGAGGGCGCCGTGCGACCGAGCACGACGCTCCGCTGGGTGTCGATCGACCCGGCGGCGGCGCCTGGCCTGGAGGGCTACAAGGTCTACTGGCGGCTCACCGACCAGCCCCAGTGGCAGTGGAGCGAATTCACGGGAGAATCCGCGTTGACGCTCCAGAACGTGGTGATCGACAACTATATCTTCGGCGTCGCGAGCGTGGCCTCGGGCGGCTTCGAGAGCCCGGTCGTGTTCCCGGGACCGATCGGTGCGTTCACGCCCGCAGCGTGGACCACCGGAAAGTCGGGAGGTGAGCGATGAGCGCCTGGGCATGGATCGGCGCCGCGTTCGTCGGGCTGATCGTGGGCGTCGTCGTGTACGACCTGTTCCAGACCCAGCACGCCATCCTGCGGGCGTTTCCGGTCATCGGGCACTTCCGCTACTGGCTGGAATCCGTCGGGCCGGAGTTGCGCCAGTACATCGTCACCAGCAACAACGAGGAGCGGCCGTTCTCGCGCGACCAGCGCCGCTGGGTGTATGCGTCGGCCAAGCGCGAGAACAACTACTTCGGCTTCGGCACCGACGAGAAGATCGAGCTCGAGCCCGACTACGTCATCATCAAGCACGCGGCGTTCGGGCCAGGCGTGCACCACGAGCAGCGCGACGCCGAGCGCGGCGTCGAGGACCTGGAGCGCCCGCCAATCGTGGCGGACCGGCCGGAGAAGAACGTGGAGGCGCCCGCCGGAGCGCCGGCGTCCCGCTTCCGCTACGACTTCCCCGTGCAGGACCTGCGGCCCTACACCCTGCCGTGCGCCAAGGTGCTCGGTGGACATCGAGGGCGAGAGAAGGCGTTCCGCCCCGAGTCGATCGTCGGGATCTCCGGAATGAGCTTCGGGTCGTTGAGCGCCGCGGCCGTCGAAGCGATGAACCGGGGAGCGAAGATCTGCGGATGCCTGCACAACACCGGAGAAGGAGGGATCTCTCCTCATCACGCCCACGGCGGCGACTTGATCTGGCAGATCGGCACCGCGTACTTCGGCTGCCGGGAGCCGGACGGTTCGTTCAGCCGCAGTCGCTTTCTGGAGGCGGTCGACGAGCATCCGGTACGCGCCGTGGAGATCAAGCTGAGCCAGGGAGCCAAGCCGGGTCTCGGCGGGCTGCTGCCCGGCGCCAAGGTCACTCCCGAAATCGCGCGCATCCGCGGGGTGCCCGAGGGCAAGGACGTGATCAGCCCGGCCCACCACTCGGCGTTCGGCAACGTCGACGAGATGCTCGACTTCGTCGAAGATCTCGCGGAGGCTACGGGCCTGCCGGTCGGGATCAAGTCCGCCGTCGGCGAGTCCAACATGTGGCGCGACCTCGCGCACATCGTCGCCACCGAGGACCGGGGTGTCGACTTCATCACGATCGACGGCGGAGAGGGCGGCACCGGGGCCGCGCCCCTCGTGTTCGCCGACCACGTGGCGCTCCCGTTCCGCCAGGGGTTCAGCCGGGTATTCCGCATCTTCGCCGAGGAGGACGCCGAGCACAAAGTCGTCTGGTTCGGGTCCGGCAAGCTGGGATTCCCCGAATCCGCGCTCCTCGCCTGTGCGCTCGGCGTCGACATGGTCAACGTGGGTCGCGAGGCGATGATGGCCGTGGGCTGCATCCAGGCGCAGCGGTGCCACACCGGCAATTGCCCGACCGGCGTGGCGACGCAGAACAAGTGGCTGATGCGCGGTCTCGTGCCGACCGACAAGGCGGCCCGGCTGGCGAACTACGTGGTCACCCTGCGCAAGGAGCTGCTATGGCTCAGCCGGGCATGCGGCGTCGAGCATCCCGGGCTGACCACCGGCCATCACGTCGAGCTGCTCGACGCGGCTCACGGATCGAGGGACCTGTACGCGGCATTCGGCTACGAGCCGGGTTGGGGTCTGCCGGGCGCCGCGGACCGCCACGCGATCCGGGCCCTGATGGAGGAGCTGGAGCGCGAGCAGCCCCTCGAGCACTGAGGTGGCGCTACGGGCGCGGACAGCCGGTCTCGGTGAACGAACGCTCCGTGGCCTGGACCCGGGCGTACAGATCCTCGTCACGCGCCGCGCGCTGCGGATCGAGCGGAGCCGTCAGCTGCGCCGTGCCCGAGGTACTGTACTCGAACCACGCGTCCTGCACCTTCACGAATAGCGACTGAAGGCTCGCGCACACCCCGGTCTCGGGGTCGAACGACGCGGCGACCACTTCATAGTCCCGCACCGCCGACGCCGTCTGCCGCGCCAGGCGGTCGAGCGTGTCGAGAACTTCCGCGTCCGGTCCCGGGGCCACCGGACGAGCGGTCGGCGTCGTCGTGGTGGTCGCGGGCGGCGTCGACTCGCTCGCCGTCGTATCGGCCGGCTGCTCGACGCCTGCGTCGGTGCGCAGTGACTCGAGGTAGTCGACCGATCCGCGGGCCACCGGCCCGACGAACCGCGCGCCGAACCCGACACCGACCAGGGCGACGACGAACAGGCCGACGTTCATGGCGATACGGCCGCCCTGGCGAAGTCGCTCGCGACGCTCTTCCATCTTCTCCGCCTTCTCGCGGGCCTCGTCGGCCTCGCGCTGCTGCTTCTCGGCGGCGGCCTTCTTCGCCTCCGCCGCGGCCTTGCGGCGGGCGGCGGCCTCTTCGGCCTCCTTGCGGGCTACCTCGACCGCCGCCTGGCGGGCGGCCTCCGAGGCGACCTGGCGCGCCTGCTCTTCTGCCTTGCGAACGGCTTCGGCCTGCCTCTCCGCGGCTCGGGCGGCTTCGCGCTCGGCGGCGCGCTTGGCGCGCTCGAGCTCGGCCATCTTCTTCGCCGCTCCGTCCTCCAGGGCCTTACGCTCGACGCGCTCCTTGCGCAGTCGCTCGGCCTCCATGCGTGCGATTTCGGCGGCGTTTCTGGCCTTGGCTTCCATGCGAGCGGCTTCGTCCTCGGCCTGCTTACGCGCTTCCTCCAGCTCTTGCATGCGCGCGGCGGCCGCGGCTTCGGACTGCTCGCGGCGGCGCGTCTCGAGCCGGGCCGCCTCGCGGGCGGCGTCGGCCTCGGCGGCCATCTGGGCCGCCTTGGCCTCGGCGGCGTCTCTCGCGGCCTCCAGCTCGCTGGCCCGCCGGCTGACCTCGCGCTCCACCACCTGGAGTGCGCGCTCGTCGTCGGCGTTCTGCTGCGCCGCTTCCTGTTCGATCGCCTCCTGGGCCCTTCGCGTTTCCGTCGCCTTGGCGAGGGCATCCTCCGCCGCCTGGCGGGCGCTGGCGAGCTCTTCGGCCCGCCGACCGGCCTCTTCCTCGGCGGCGACCCGGCGCTCGGCCTCTTCCGCGGCGGCTTCCCGCGCGGCCCGAGCTTCCTCGGCGGCCCGAGCGGCGAGGGCTTCGGCCTCCTTGCGGGCCTTCTCGAGCTCTTCGGCGGAGCGGGCGGCCTCTTCCTCGGCCTGGCGGCGCGCTTCCTCGGCCTGGCGACGGCGCTCGGCCTCCGCTTCGGCGGCGCGCAGCGCCTCCTCGGACCTCTTGGAGAGCTCTTCCTCGGCCGACTCCCGGGCTTTCTCGAGCTCCTGCGCCGCCTTCTGCGCAGCGGTCTCGGCACGGGCTCGCGCCGACTCCTCGATCGAGCGGCGCTCGGCCTCGAGCTCCGCGGCCTTCCGGGCGAGCTCGGCTTCGCGGGCGTGCTGCTCGGCTTCTTCGAGGGCGGCCTGGCGGGCCGCGTCGAGTTCTTCCGCACGGCGCGCGGCTTCTTCCTCGGCCTTCCGATGCTGCTCCTGGATCTCCTCGCGCTTGCGGGCCTCGGCCTCGGCCGCTTCTCGCGCCGATTCCGCTTCGGCCGCACGCTGCTCCCACTTCTCGGCCGCCTGCCGCGCCGTCTCCAGCTCGGCCATCCGGCGCTCCGCTTCGGCCTCCGCGTTGCGGCGCGCGGCTTCGAGCGCCGCGCGGGTTTCCTCCAGCTCCCGGGCGCGTCGCTCGGCCTCTTCTTGCGCCGCCTGGCGAGCCGCCTCGGCTTCGGCGGCCCAGCGCGCGGCCTCTTCCTCGGCGGCCTTACGGGCCGCTTCGAGCTCGGCCGCCCGCTGCGCGGCCGCCTCTTCGGCCTTCAGGCGCGCGGCCTCCTCCGTCTTGCGCCGTTCGGCCTCCTGCTCGGCGGCCCTGCGAGCCTCTTCGGCCTCGGCGGCACGGCGTTCGGCCTCTTCGAGGGCCGCTTTGCGCGTCGTTTCGACCTCGGCGGCCAGGCGTTCCGCCTCTTCTTCGGCGGCTTTACGAGCGGCCTCGAGCTCCTCGGTGCGCCGGCGCGACTCTTCTTCGGCCTTCTGGCGGGCGAGCTCTTCCGCCTTGCGGCGCTCGGCCTCTTCCTCGGCGGCCAGGCGAGCGGCCTCGAGCTCCTCGGCCCGGCGCGCCGCTTCTTCGGCGGCGGCCTGGCGTGCGGCTTCGAGCTCCTCGGCCCGGCGGGCAGCCTCTTCCTCGGCGGCCTTGCGGGCGGCCTCGAGCTCCTCGGCGCGCTGTGCGGCCTTGGCCTCGGCGGCCTTGCGCTCCGCCTCTCCGAGCTTACGACGCTCGGCCTCTTCCTCGGCGGCCAGGCGAGCGGCTTCGGCCTCTTCGGCCCGACGCTCCGATTCCTCGGCGGCCTTCCGGGCCGCCTCGAGCTCGGCCATGCTGCGGGCAACGCGCTCCTCGGCGGCCTGGCGGGCAGCTTCGGCCTCCTGCTGGGTGGCCTCGAGCTCGCTGGCCTTGCGGAGGGCTTCCTCCTCGGCGGCGAGTCGGGCCTCTTCCTCTTCCTGCCGGCGCTTCGCTTCCTGGCGAGCGGTCTGACGCGCCTCTTCGACCTCGGCCTTGCTGCGCTCGGCCTCTTCTTCGGCGGCCTTGCGGGCGGCCTCCTGCTCGGCCATCCGCTGCGCCATCTCCTCTTCGCTCGCCTTGAGAGCCGCCTCGAGCTCCACGGCGCGCTGCTCCGCCTTCTGGGCCGCTTCCTGTAGCGCAGCGAGCTCCGCGGCACGCTCGGCCGCTTCCTCGTCGGCCCGCCGCAAGGCTTCGGCGGCCTCGCGAGCCAGGTTCTCGGCCTTCTCCTGGGCCTCCCGGGCCCGGCCCTCTGCCTCTTCCCGGGCCTCCGCCTTGGCCTCGGCAGCCGCTTCCTCTTCGGCCTTTCGCGCCGCCTCTTCGGCGGCCTTCTGGGCTGCGTGCAGCTCCTCCGCCTTGCGCTGCGCTTCCTCGTCCGCGCGGCGCGCCTTTTCCTCGGCTTCACGGCGGCGGACGTCCAGGTCGGCCGCCGTCTTCGAGGCCGCGGCGGCGATCGCGCGGCGCGCCGCTTCCTGGGCGATCGGTCCGGCGGCGCCGTAGTTCTCGACATCCTTGCGGCTGTGACGCTTCGCGAAGAAACGGTGCTTCTTCTTGTCGGAGCCGGTCGCCTCGACCTCGCGCCAGGCCGGATCGCGCTTCACGTCGGCGCTCGTCTCGATGTTCGTCCAGTCGAGCACCGAACGGCGTTCGCCGCCCGAGAGCGAATCCGTGGTCACGACCTCGTGGAAGGGGAGCGGCATGGTCGAAAAGCCGCGGGCGGTACGGCGGAAGAGTCCGCCGATCAGCTCGTCGCCGGTACCCACCACCAGGGCGCTGTGCCACGGCTCGTTGAAATAGCGGGCGTGCGTCTCGCGCTCCGCGTCGGTCAGCTTGAGCGTGCCGGACGGATGCCGAAGGTACCAGCCGACCAGGCTCCCCTGGACCCGAAGCTCCTCCAGGTCCTCGTTCAGCGCCTCCCACGCCTCGGGAGGAATGCTCGCTCCGTCGAGCAGCGACACGCGGCTGCGGCACACACCGCTGATCTGCACGTACCGAGTGCCGTCCTCCGGGTCCTCGCAGATGTCGCCGGCGAGCAGACCGAACGGGGTGTCTCCTTCGGCCGCGGTCCAGAGGTGGTCGAGAAGGTTTTCGAGCGCGCTCTGCATGACGAAGACGTCGTACGCACCCTCCATCTCCGGCGGCGTGACGGTCGGAATCGGATCCCAGCGGATGCTGCGCAGGAGTGGCCGGGCCGCCCACATGTGGAAGCGCTCCGAGCCGTTCTGATCGGCCCGCGGAAGCGATTGCTGTGCTTCGGAACTCGTGTCTGACATTGCACGCCACCGTTGGATCGGATGCAGAGTCCGGCTGCCACGACAGCCGGCCGAGGTGCCCCCCGACGCTGCGTGGGCGCAGGCGGGCAGGTCCTGACAGCAGCAATTGACGTTCCAGTTGGGCGGAACAGTGCCTCGGACGGGTGCGACGGGCGAATTCCGCGTGATTTCACGCCATTCGACGAGGATACGCGGGACTCCCGGGCGCGAACGGCGGGCAGATCGCCGCGGTGCATCGAATTCTGCGAAGCCGGGCCGTACCGGTTGTTTGCCCGGGAAGCTGGCAGGAACCGGGGATTCCCGGGGGCCACCGGGTTCGACGGATCGATTCGTGCAATGCCGAGGCGTACGGAGCACCCGACCGCGGCCCCGTGTCGGCGCGGCGGCGGATAGAATCAGGCGGGAGAGACGACCATGAAATGCACGCACAGGTGGTTAGCCGGCGCGCTGACGGCCCTGCTGGCCATCCCCCCGGCGACGGGCGTCGCGCAGGACTCGGCGCCGGGAGCGCCACTGGGAACGGCGTCCGCGACCATTGCGCAGCGCGCGGCCGTCGATTCGTTTCTCGCGCTGGTGCCGCGTCGCGCGTCCGCGCTGATCGAGGCCGACGCCGCGGCGGCTCGCGCCGCAGAGCGCGAGGCCATGCGCCGGCGAACCGTCGCCGACGAGGCCCGCCGCCGGACGCGTGATTCCCTGGACGTGCAGATCCGGGAGCTCGACCGCGCTCGCGACGCTATCCGCATCGCGAACGAGCTCGAACAGGACGGTCGGAAGCAGATTCTCGAGCGGGAGGCACGCCTGCGGGAGCGCTACCGGGACCTGCTGAGCGCGCGAGTCGAGGCGCTCGGCCAGGAGCTCGTCGCGGCGGAGCAGAAATCGCGACACGCCCGGGCGATGCGGGAACGGTTCGCCGCGGAACAGCAGCTCGACGCGGATCGCCGGGAGTGGGAGCGACTGCACGGCGAGGCGGCCGTCGTGGCGGAGGCCGACGAACGCCGCGCCGACCAGGCCGAGCGACTGCAGCAGGGCCTGAGGCGCTACTTCGAGGCGAGGCGCGACGAGGAGCGCGAGGCGGAGAAGGTGGCGGCCGCACACCAGGAGCTGGCGGTACGGCGCCTCCGGGTGCTGGAGCTCAGGCGCCGACTGTTCGACGACTAGATCGGGCGCTCAACCGGTCAGCAGGAGCGCCCACGCCAGCCAGCGGCCGTCGTGCGAGAGCGACACGTCGGCCGGCAGCACGAGGTCCCCGGACCGGGCCAGCGGTCGCCGGTCGCGGGGCCCGGCCGGCTCGATTCGGATCGAAGCGGCCTCCAGAACCAGCCACTCGGCGAGCGCCTCGGCGGCGCACCGCCGGACCTCCCGCTCGGGCGTCTCCATTCCCGGCCCGCCGCTCCATTGCCGGAGGCCCGAGCGGATCTCGGCCGCCGATGCGTCGTCCTTCGAGCCGTCGGCGCGCCGTCGACCGATCGGGTCCGTGGCCACGGCGTGCACCCGATCGCCGTCGACGTCGAACGTGACCGAGAGGTCGCGTCCGAGAGGCGGCGCCGAGATTCGGGCCGCCGTGGCCGTGACGTCGGTCACCACGAGCTCGCGCGGGTGGAACGGCGCCTCGACGTGGATCTGCCGGATCAGCTTGAACGCGCTCTCCTTCGCCGCCCAGCACTTCCAGCGTTCGACGTGGCGCGTCGAGGCGGGGGCGGCGGCGAGGGCTCTCCGCTCGATCCGGGCGAATACGCGCCGGTCGAAGCGGGGGTGAATGGCGTCGGGCTGGTTGGCGGGATCCCGAAGGTCAACTACGTCGTTGCCGACGGGCAAAGTACTTCTCCTCCATGCGGGCCAGTCGATCGCCGATCTGGCGGGCGAAGTCCCGCGAGCGCCGGATCCCGGACTGCTCGGACGACGACGGCTCGAACAGGTCGATGTCGACGTAGAACGAATCGCCCACGACCGGGAGCATCGACCAGGACTGCTGACGGTCGCCGCGCAGATACACGCACAGCGCCTTGCAGCCGGCGACCGACGAGGCGATGCGGCCCATTCCGTGCGCGACCTTGTCGGGCTCGACCCTGCCCGTCCGGCTACGTCCGCCCTCTGCGAAGATCAGGGCGGTGTCGCCGTGCGACAGCAGGTGCTGGACACGCCGTAGCGCACTGGAGACTTCTTCTCGTTTCCCGCCCCGCCGGATCGGGATGCACTTGGTCAGCCACGTGGCGAGCCGCGCGAACGCGCTATCGGCGAAGTTGGTGACTTCGGGCAGGTTCCAGGGCACCCAGCGGAAGTTGAGCACCGACCACCAGGTGCCGCCGAGCGCCCAGGCCACCAGGGCGGAGTCGACCATCGTGAGATGGTTGGCGCAGATCAGCACCGGACCGTCCGACTCGCGGATGAGCGAGCGGAAGCGCTTCCGGAGCCGCGAGGCGTTACGGATGCGGTAGCCGAGGAGGAACCGCATGGTGAAGGCCGAGGCCGGAATCCAGAACCACGACGTGACCCGGCTCACTCCGCGCTGCAACCACAGCGCGAACCGCTCCTTCCGGCTCAGGTCGTGCGATTCCGCCACGGTCGCCTCAGGACGTCTTGGCCTCGATGAGATCGACGGCGTCGCCCAGCGTGTTCACGGCGTCGGCGTCCTCATCCTCGACCTCGATGTCGAACTCGTCTTCGAACTCGAGGATCACGTCGACGAGGCGCGCGGAGTTCACCTTGAGGTCCTCGAGGATGTTCGTGTCCATCGTCGCGTTGTCGAGGGCTTCCTTGTCCTTGGCGAACGGACTGACGATTTCTACGACCTTCGCAAATATTTCGTCTCGGGACACCCGATCTCTCCCAGGTTGATCGTTTTCAGAACCAAACTGCCGAATTGTTCGTCGGAATCTACTTACACGTTGCCGGCCGCGTCCATCCATTTGCGAAACACCAGGCACGCGTTGACGTCGCCGAACCCGAATCCCGACTTGATGATCGTCGAAAGCCCGGGCATGTCGCGTGCCGCATGGGGGATCGAGGCGGCGAACGGCTCGATCTCCGGGTGCACGTCTTCGCAGTTGATGCTCGGATGCACGAAGCCGCCCTGCAGCATCAGCAGGCAGGCGACCGATTCCAGCGCGCCCGCGGCGCCCAGCCCGTGCCCGATCATCGATTTCGTCGAATGAATGAGCGGAAAATCCTCCGGGCCGCGTTCCAGCGCTTCCGACCAGTTGCGGACTTCGCCGGGATCCGCGCCGGTCGCCGTCAGGTGGCCGTTGATCAGGTCGATCTCCGCCGCGCCGATCTCCGCGTCCTCGAGCGCGAGGCGGATGCAGCGACGGACGCCCGCCGGGTTGGGCGCCGTCATGCTGCCGCCGTTCCGGTGGCCCCCGCAGTTCACGGCGCCGCCCAGCACCTCCGCGTAGATGCGCGCCCCGCGAGCTACGGCGTGGTCGAGACTCTCCAGCAGGAGGATGCCGGACCCCGAGCCTGCCACGAAGCCGCCGGCCGTGGCGCTCATCGGCCGGGAGGCTTCGGCGGGCGTGTCGTTATGGGTCCGGCAGAGCACACGCATCGAATCGAAACCGGACCAGATGTAGTGACTCGCGCCCTCCGTGCCCCCGCAGAGCATCCGATCGGCGAGGCCCGCGCGGATCCGCCGCATCCCTTCGAAGATCGCCTCGGTGCCGGTGCTGCAGGCGCTGGAATTCGCCGTCACCTGGTTGCCGAGGGCGAGCAGGCCGGAGACGCGGGCCGATACGCCGCTGGCCATCACCTGCTCGACCAGCGTGCTGCCGAGCCGGCGCGTGCGTCCGGCGTCGACCATCGGCACGAGCTTCTGACCTACGGTGTCGAGTCCGCCGATGCCGGTGCCGATCACGGCGCCCGCGTCCCAGTTGACCCGGTCGTCGGTCGCCTCGGGCCGTTCGAAGCCCGCGTCCGTCCATGCGTCGACGGCGGCGATGCAGCCGTACCGATGGCTCGTGTTCATCGCCATCAGTTGCTCTTCGTCGAAGTAGGCCTCGGCCACCTCGTCGACGCCCTGCGGGACCCCGGCGACGGTACAGGCGAACTTCGCCTCTTCCATATTCTCGTTGTGGCGGATTCCCGACTCGCCCGCTCTCAACGCGCGCTCGTAAGCTTCGAGGCCGGTACCGTTCGGGGCCACGACCCCGAGTCCGGTGACCACGACACGCCGATTCACAGCGGCACCCCCATACCTGAAATCATGGCGGAGCAGACGATCGTCCCGTCCTCGAGGCGCATCTCGGCCTCGGAGCGGAGTTTGCCCCGCCGGTAGAACACTTTCTTCGCATCGATACGTACTTCTTCGCCCGGGCGAACGAGGCCCGTGAAGTCCACTTCGGCGTCGGAGAACAGCGCGATCCGCTTCCGGACTTCCTCCTCGCCGCCCTCGAGCGCCAGAAGATATATGCCTAGCGCCACGACCCCGACCTGGGCGACCGACTCGAGGAGGATCACGCCCGGGGTGACCGGATTGCCGGGGAAGTGACCCCGGTAGAACTCCGCCTCGGGCCGGAACCGGTACCGGGCGCTGATCGATTCCTCGTCCACCGCGAGGATCTCGTCCACGAACCTGAACGGTTCCTGCTGGGGCAGAAGTTCCAGCACCCGGTCCGGGGAGAGCCGCACGCCCTCCGTGGAGCCGCTCATTCCGCCATCCGCCCGCCGCGGCTGTTCGCCGACGGCCACGGGTAGTCGGGGTAGTCGATGCCCCGGAACACGCCCACCTTCGCGCGGCGTATCGTATAGATCTCGGCGTCGTCGACCAGCACCCGGGCGTCGCCGATCGCCACCGCCGAGTCGCTCAGCTCCTGGTAGCGGGCGATGTCGATCTCGTAGCGCACGACCGAGTCGTGCGGGCGGATCTGGCCGGCGAATTCGACCTCCTGGCACCCGAGGGCACGACCGTTTCCGAGCGCCCCCTTCCAGGTGCAGTAGAAGCCGATGAGCTGCCAGACGGCGTCGACGCCGAGGCAACCGGGCTGCACGGGGTCACCGAGGAAGTGGCAATGGAAGAACCATGCGTCGAGGTCGATGTCCTGTTCGGCGACGATCTTCCCGCGGCGGCCGTCGCTCGTGATCTCGACGACGCGGTCCACCATCATCATCGGCGGGAGCGGGAGGCGGGCCGTGAATTCCGGGGGCGCATCGTGGACGAGCCGACCATACGCCATGGCCAGCAACTCTTCCTTGCTGAACGAGCCGCGCCGCCGGAACTCCTCGTAGCTGAGCCCCGTCAAGCGGCCTCCCCGAACCGGAGCAGGTAGCCCGACCAGGTGAGCCCGCTGCCGACCCCGACGATCGCCACGTCGTCACCGTCTTTCCACTCGTCCCAGCGCATCGAAACGACACCCGGGGAGCCGGCGGCGCCCGTGTTGCCGTACTCGATGACGTTGAAGTGGTGGTGCGCGTCGTCGATGTCGGTCTGCCGGCACACGGTCTCGAGCATCCGCAGGTTCGCCTGGTGCCCGATGAAGTGGAAGTCGCGGTTCTCCCGCGCGTACGCCTTCCGCAGTTGCTTGAGCACGCGGATCGTCTTCTTGATCGCGAACATCTGCACCGTGCGGCCCTCCTGGCCGAAATGGCCGAAGTGCGGGACCACGACCTTGTCGGCGCCGGCCGGGCTCGATTGCAGCACGTTGCCGAGGATCTCGATGTTCGACGGCACCTTCGTCGACACCACCGCCGCGGTCGTCCCGTCGCCCCAGAGCACGGCGGCCGAGCGGTCGGAGTAGTCGACCGTGGTCGTGAGGCTCTCGGGCGTGACGACGAGCACGTGCTCGGGCACGGCCTCGGGGCGCATGCTCGCGAGCATGTAGAGCGCCACGTGAAAGCTCGTGCAGGCGGAATTCATGTCGAACGCCGGGGCCTCGATGCCGAGGCGCTCGGCGATCATGCAGGCGTCGGCCGGCGACATGTAGTCGGGGCAGCTCGAGCCGCAGATCACCATGCCGACGTCCTCGCGGCCGATGCCGGCTCGCTCCAGCGCCATCTCGCCGGCGATCCTCCCGGTGTCGGCGTGATCGTACTCCGCCGCCTCGATGGCGGCCGCGAGGTCCGCGTTCCGGGTCTCGCGGATGTACTCCAGGGGCAGGACGGTGCGCCGGCTCGAGATTCCGACTCGCTCGTCGATCCACTGCTCGTTCGTGCCGATGTCGAGATCCGTGAGGAACTGGTTCGTGATCTCGTTCTCGGGGTGGAAATGACCGAGGCCATGCAGATAGAGGCTCATCGTGACAGTCCGGAGATCCGCTCTCCACCGTCGGCCCGGATGATCGTACCGTTGATCCAGGCGGCTTCGGGGAGCGACAGGAGGTAGACGACGTCGGCGACGTCCTCGGGCGTGGTGAGGCGGCCGAACGGGTTCCGGGTCCGCGCCTGCGCCTTGAGGTTCGTGCTGCCGGGGATCGCGCGCAGGGCCGGCGTGTCGGTGACGCCCGCCTGGACGATGTTCGATCGGACGCCGTAGTGCGCCATCTCGACGGCGATCGCCCGCGACACCGACTCGAGGGCGACCTTCGCGGCGGCGACGGCGGCGTAGCCCTTCCACGCGACCTCGTTGCCCTCGCTCGTCATCCCGAGCACCCGGGCGTCGCGGGCGAACCGGCCGCGCTCGTGGAGCTGGCGGGTCCAGCTCAGCAGGCTGGTGCCCATCGCGTAGATCGTGCGGGCCACGTCCCCGTCTTCGAGAAGGCGCTCGTTCGAGTATTCCGGCGCCGACGCGATCCCCTGGACGCCGTCGACGCCCGCGTCGAACAGCTCGTCGGCCGCGGTGCGGAGCGTGTCGGCGTCGACGCCGAGCCGCGCGGCCAGCTTCTCCGTCGCGGCGTTCGAGGGAGCCGCCTCGGGCGCGATGAGCTTGAGGTTGCCGAAGGCGATCGAGTGCATGAGAAGTCGGACGCGTCCCCGCTCACCCAGCGCCTCTTCGAGGCCGTCGAGGATCTTCTGCTGCTTCTCGGCATCGAGGGCGTCCTCGTTGAAGGACGCGAACGAGACCCCCCTGGCCCGAATCTGGTCGAACTCCGGCTCGATGCGCTTCATGGCGCCCCGCCGGTCACGGTGCACCACGCACACGTTCAGGCCGTGCCGCGACAGCTTGTGAGCCGTCGCGAGCCCGAACCCGCTCGATCCGCCGAGGATGAGGGCCCACTCGTGGTCGCCGTAGGGACTGTCCGCCATCTATCGCACTCCCGCCAGAAGCATTCGATCAACAACCGATAACGATACGCGTGGCCCGGAAGGTTGAACAGGAATGTCGCCCCCGAGGGCGAGTCGGACCGCGGGGCATGCTTGCGGGAAGCAGGCGGTCTCGTCAACCTCGGGCATGTCCTTGCGGCTGCTGGAAATCACGGTGAGCGCCCGCGACGCCTTCGAGCTGGCCGACCTGCTGGCCGAGCACGAGGTGCCGGTTCGCACGCGCGTGGAGATGCCGGAGGAGCGCGAAGTGGTGCGCGTGGTCGTGCCCGTGGAGCAGACCGAGGCGCTCACCGACGAGCTCACGAAGCACTTCGGGGAGAGCGCGGATTACTCGGTCGTGATCCTCACCGTCGAAGCGGTGTTGCCGGCGCCCGAGGAAACCGCCGAGGAAGAGGCGGTCCCGGAAGAAGAGAGCACGGAGCGGGCGGAGACCCGCCCGCCCATGCGGGTGAGCCGCGAGGAGCTGTACCAGGACGTCTCGTCCGCGGCGCAGCTCACCCGGGTCTACGTGGTCACGGTGGCGCTCTCGACGATCGTGGCCGCCGCGGGCCTCATCCGGGGCGACGTGGCGGTGATCATCGGGGCGATGGTGATCGCGCCGCTGCTGGGGCCGACCGTCGCGTTCGCGCTCGGCCTGACCCTCGGCGACATGACGCTCGCGCGACTGGCCGCGAAAGCTACGGCCGCCGGGATCGCCGTCGCCTTCGGTCTCTCGGTGCTGTTCGGCCTGCTGTTCACCGTGGATCCGGGGGTCTCGGAGCTGGCGAGCCGTACGCGCGTCGGCTTCGCCGACATCGCGATCGCGATGGCGGCCGGCAGCGCGGGGTCGCTCGCCTACACGACCGGGCTTCCGACCGCGATCATCGGCGTGATGGTGGCGGTGGCGCTGCTTCCGCCGCTGGTCGCCTCGGGCCTGCTGCTCGGGGCCGGATACGACCACCTGGCGGCGGGGAGCGCCGTGCTCGTGCTCGTGAACTTCACCTGCATCAGCCTCGCGGCCGTGGGTACGTTCCTCGCTCGACGCGTCCGCCCGCGGACGTGGTGGGAAGTGGAGAAGGCGAAGACGGCGACGCGGATCGCGGTCGTCTCGTGGCTCGTGCTACTGGCGGTGCTCGTCGGGTTGATCGTCTGGCTCGACCGTGAAGCGGGTCCCGCGGCCGGGCCGCTGCGGCCCCCGGCGACCGAGACGGCCCCGAACTGACATCCGGCCCCGCCCGCGGCGGGGCGACTGTTCCTCATCACCGAGAGTCCAGCCTTGACGACCGACGCGCGAGATCCGGCCGCCCCCGCGAACCCCGCGGGCAACGGTCACCATCCGCCCGAAAAGCCGCGGGGACGGTACCTGGCCATCCTGTCGCTGGCGGCGCTGGGCGTCGTGTTCGGCGACATCGGGACGAGCCCGATCTACGCGCTCCGCGAGTCGCTGCACCTCGGCCACGGAGTCGAGGCGACGCAGGCCTCGGTGCTCGGCGTCCTGTCCCTGATCTTCTGGTCGCTGATCATCATCATCTCGATCAAGTATCTCGGCTTCGTGCTCATGGCCGACAACCGGGGCGAGGGCGGGATCATGGCCCTCACCGCCCTGGTCGTGCCGCGGGGCGGCGAGGCGAAGGGCGCCCGCTCGGTGCTCGTGCTGGCGGGCCTGTTCGGCGCCGCGCTCCTCTACGGCGACAGCATGATCACCCCGGCGATCTCGGTGCTCAGCGCGATCGAGGGCCTCGAGTTCGTGACGCCCGTGTTCACCCCCTACGTGATTCCGATTACCGTCGCGATCCTCGTGGCCCTGTTCGCCCTTCAGAGCCGGGGGACGGCGAAGGTGGGCGCGCTGTTCGGGCCAGTCGTGCTGGTCTGGTTCTTCGTGCTGGGCATCCTCGGAGTCAGCCAGATCGTCCATAATCCCGCGGTGTTCGAAGCGATCAATCCGAAGTACGCGGCGCAGTTCTTCGCGGACCACGGCCTGAAGGGGATCCTGGTGCTGGGGAGCGTCTTCCTGGTCGTGACCGGCGGCGAGGCCCTGTACGCCGACATGGGCCACTTCGGGACGCGGCCGATCCGACTGACGTGGTTCACGATCGTCCTGCCCGGGCTGCTGCTCAATTACTTCGGCCAGGGAGCGCTCGTCATCGCGAACCCGGCCACCGTGGAGCACCCCTTCTTCCACATGGCGCCGCGCTGGGCGCTGATCCCGCTGGTCGCACTCACCACCTGCGCGACCGTCATCGCCTCGCAGGCCGTGATCTCGGGAGCCTTCTCGCTCACCCGCCAGGCGGTCCAGCTCGGCTACCTGCCCCGGGTGAACATCGAGCACACCTCCGAGAAGCAGATCGGCCAGATCTACATCCCGGGCATCAACTGGCTGCTCATGTTCGCGGCGATCGGGCTGGTGCTCGGCTTCCGCACCTCGAGCAACCTGGCCTCCGCCTACGGCGTCGCCGTGACGACCGACATGGTGTTCACGACGATCCTGTTCGCGTTCGTGGCCCACAAGCGGCTCGGCTGGCCGAAGCTGGCGGCGGCCGGAATCATCGTGGCCTTCCTCGGCATCGACCTGGCCTTCTGGGGCGCGAACCTGCCGAAGATTCCCACCGGTGGCTGGTTCCCGCTGATCGTCGCCGGCGGACTGTTCACCGTGATGACGACCTGGCGGAAGGGCCGGCAGGTGCTCGCGAAGCTCATGAAGGACACGACCCTGCCGATCGACCTGTTCCTGAAGAGCATCGAACGGAATCCTCCGCAGCGCGTCGCGGGCATGGCCGTCTACATGCACGGCGACGCGGAGGTCGCGCCGCCCGCGCTGCTGCACAACCTGAAGCACAACAAGGTCCTGCACGAAAACGTGCTGCTGCTCAGCGTGCGCGTGCAGGACATCCCGCACGTGCCGCGCAAGGACCGCATCGAGGTCGAGGAGCTCGGCCACGGACTCCGCCGGGCCGAGGTGTACTACGGATTCGCCCAGGATCCGCACATCCCGGCGGCTCTCGCGCAGGCCGACGCGAAGGGCATGATCGACTTCAAGCCGATGGAAACGACCTACTTCCTCGGCCGCGAGCGCCTCATCGCGCGGAAGGAGCCGCCGATGCGCCGCTGGCGGGCCCGAATCTTCGCCGCGTTGTCCCGGAACGCGGCGGGGGCCACGGACTTCTTCCAGCTGCCGCCGAACCGCGTGGTCGAGCTCGGCACCCAGCTCCAGATCTGACCCGCGGGGCCGGACCCGTCACTCCGGGCTGGTCGGGAAGATGATCCGCGCGACGGCCGCCGAGAGCTCGTCCGGGAGGTTGGGGCCGTCGCCTTCCACGTGGTAGATGCCGGTTCCGTCGCGGTAGACCATTTCGTGGTGGAACTGGTCCGCGCAGCCGGTGCAGAGCCCGAAATCGGTGTCGCGGTGCCGCCTCACGCCCGCGTCGACGAAGGCGGCGGCGATCGATTCCACGTCGGCATCGCTCACCACGCGCCTGGTTTGCGGCGCCCACGGGCAGGGCTCGGAGCAGCGGGCCTCCCCGTCCGCTCCGTCGAGTGTGACCGTCCAGTCCATGCCCGAGATCCCGCCGGTCGTGTGCACGATGATCTTGACGTCTTCGGCCCGCGGCGGCCCGGTCGGGGTGCCGCCGCAGGAGACGGTGAGCGCCGCCGCGGCGATGAGGTTGAGCGAGAGGCGGGTCCTGGTGGCCATCGAGCTGCATCCGTCGAAGGTGAATTCCCGGTCCCTGTGAACGAACGTCCCGGGAGCTCGTATTGTTACCCGCCGTTGCGGCCGGCCGGTCCGGCGTCCACGGGTCCGGCGTCCGCACCCCGCTCGATCTCCGCCCGCACCCGCGGGAGCGCGTCCGAGAACTCCCGCTGGAGGAAGCCGACGAGGCCCTCGCGGACGTCGCAGCGAAGATTCCACAGCTTCGAGGCGTCGGCGGCGCTCACCAGGCCGCGAATCTCCACGCCCTGGGCGCTCGTGCCGGTGACCTGGACGCCGGCGACCCGGCCGTCCCACGCCTCGTGCGCTTCGCACAGCCGCTGGAGCTCCGCCCGGATCGGGTCGACCGGCACTCGCCAGTCGAGATACAGGTAGATCGTCCCCATGACCTGCGCCGTCTCGCGGGTCCAGTTCTGGAACGGGTGCTCGAGGAAATAGCCGACCGGGAGGACGAGACGCCGCTCGTCCCAGATCTTCACGACGACGTAGGTCGACGTGATGTTCTCGATACGGCCCCACTCTCCCTCGACGACCACGACGTCGTCGAGCCGGATCGGCTCGGTGAACGCGAGCTGGATGCCGGCGATCAGGTTGCTGAGCACCGGGCGCGCCGCGAGCCCCACCACCAGGCCGGCGATGCCGGCGGAGGCGAGCAGGCTGGTGCCGATCTCGCGGACGGCGGGGAACTGCATCAGGGCGATCGCGCCGCCAATCAGCGAGATGACGATGGACGAGCTCGTCGCCAGCACGTCGACCTGTGTGTGGATCCGGCGCGCCTGCAGGTTGTCGGCGATCGTGATGTCGTACTCGCCGCGGAGCCAGTCGGCGATCGCGCGCACGACGGCGATGGCGGCCCAGGTCACGGACAGGATGACGGCGATCGTGACCCCCGTGGCCAGCCAGTCGGCGGCGCCCCCCTCGGGGCCCCGCAGCCGCCCGAGTGCGAGGCGGACCGCGGCCAGCGGGAATAGAACGCGGGAGGGACGGCGCAACCGGCGCAGGAGGCTCTCGTCGAGGCCGGTCGGGGTCCAGCGCAGGAGCCGCGGCAGGAGACGGAAGGTCAGCCAGTGAAGGCAGAGTCCGCCCAGCAGGGCCGCGGCGACGAACGACAGGGCGACGGCCGGCTCGGGCCACGCCGTGATCAGATCCTGGAAGAACTGCGGAATGGATTGCACGCTCGGAACCTAACCGGTCGCCGGGCGGCGCCGAAGAAGCGGGTCAGTGGCGCCCCGTGGATCCGAAGCCCCCCTCGCCGCGCTCGGTTTCCGTCGGCACCTCGTCGACGACCTGGACCGCCGGCCGCTCGAAGCGCGTGAACACGAGTTGCGCGATGCGCTCGCCGCGCTCGACGTGGATCGTCCGCCGTTCGAGCCCGGTTCGCAGCCGTTCGGCCAGCGTCGCGGGGTCGCCCGCGAGGTCGGCGGCATCCACGGCGGGGCCCGTGTTCAACAGGAGGACCTTGATGGGCCCCCGGTAGCCGGGATCGATCGTCCCGGGCGCGTTCACCACCCCGAGTCCCTCGCGCAGGGCCCGGCCGCTGCGAGGTCGAACCTGGCCTTCGATCCCCGGGGGCAGGCCCAGGCGCAGGCCGGCCGAGACGGCGGCACGTTCGCCTGGAGCGAGCTCGACGGCCTCGCACGCCACGAGGTCGAGGCCGGCGTCACCGGCCCTGGCGGGCTCGAGACGGGCCTGGTCGGGATCTCCGAACGCCGGATGGTCGGCAAGCAGCTCCACGAGGACGGTCGGGGTGTCGGGGTTCACGGCGGTCACGCGGCTCCGGGGCGCGAGGGGCGGTCGGGCGGACGCCGGATCGTGACCTCGCCGGTCCGTGAAGGCAAGGGCACTTTGCCCGCGCCCGACGGGTGCGCATCTTCCCCTCGACCGAGCGGTCGCCGCCGCGGCCGCCAGGTACGCGCATATCCGACACGAGGAACTCATGATCAGAATACGCTCGCGACCGACCCGCCGTCTCGGCACGGCCGCCACCGTCGCCGCGGCCGCCGCCGCGTTGTTCGCTTTCGCGCCGACGGCCTCCGCCCAGGTGGCCGGCGTCGACCTCGACACCGTCCGCATGGGCCGCTTCGACTACGGCAAGATGTGGACGTTCGAGTACCCGCCGAAGGAGTACTTCAGCGAGACGTACGGCTTCGACGCGAACGACGCCTGGTTCGAGCGCGCCCGCCTGTCGGCGCTGCGCATTCCGGGCTGCAGCGCCTCGTTCATCTCGCCGCACGGTCTGCTGATCACGAACCACCACTGCGTGCGCGGCCGCCTCGCGTCCGTGAACCGGGACGGCGAAAGCCTGCTCGACAACGGGTTCTTCGCGAAGAACCTGGCCGACGAGCGGCAGATTCCGAACTACTACGCGGACCAGCTAATCGCGGCCGTCGACGTGAGCGACGAGTTTCTCGACGCGCTGGACGCGGCCGCCGACGAGGCGGGGCGCGACGCGGCGCTGGAGCGGGTGACGGGCGACGTCACGCAGCGGCTGCTCGCGGAGCATCCGATGGGCGAAGACTCGGTCTGGGTGCAGATCGTTCCGCTCTACAACGGCGGCCGCTACTCGGCCTACGTATTCCGCCGATTCACCGACATCCGGCTCGTGGCGGCGGTGGAACTCAACATGGGTTTCTTCGGCGGCGACCCCGATAACTTCACCTATCCACGCTACGCCCTCGACTTCGCCTTCCTCCGCGTCTACGGTCGGGACGGCGAACCGTACGAGCCCGACAACTACTTCACCCTCGGCCACGGCGTCGAGGAGGGAGATCCCGTGTTCATCATCGGGAACCCGGGATCGACGAACCGACTGCAGACCGTGGCCCAGCTCGAGTATCAGCGGGACGTGCAGGTGCCGGCGTTGATCCACCTGCTGAAGAGCCGCCACGACGCGATGGGCGCCTATCGCCGGGCCTTTCCGGAGGAAGCCGAGCGCCTCGACATGCGGAACCGGATGTTCGGGCTGTCGAACAGCCTCAAGGCGTCGGAGGGACGCCTGGCGGCACTCGGCGATCCGGTGATCCTGGCCCGTAAAGCCGATGCCGACCGACAGCTCCGCGAAGCGATCATGGCCGATCCCGAGTTGGCCGGCCGCTACGCCGACCTGTTCGACGAGATCGCCGACGTGCAGCAGGGAAAGCGCGCGCTCGCCGATCCGTTCGGCGCCTTCCTCGCGTTCGGAAGCAGCTTCCTCGAGTCCGGTGTCCTGCGCCGGGCGCTGGCGGCGCGCGCCTACGTCACGGCCCGCGAAGCCGGGGCGGCCGAGGACCAGATGGCCCAGCTCGCCCGTAACCTGACGAACGTGTCGAACTTTCCGGCGGACCTCGAGCGCCGCCTGCTGATCGAACGCCTGGCGGACTTCCAGCGCTACCTGCCGGAGGAGGAGTTGAGCCAGATCGGGCTGGTGGGCCGGAGTGCCGCCGAGGCCGCCGACGCCCTGCTGACCGGCTCACGGCTGGCCGACGCGTCGTCGGCGACGGCGATCATCGAAGGGGGCGAGGACCTGGCCGACGATGCCGGCATGCGTCTCGCCGCGGCGATCGCGCCCGCTGCGGAGGCGTACGGGGAGCGCTCGCAGCCGCTGGCGCGCCGCGAGGCCGATCTCGAGCAGCAGCTCGGCCGGGCCCGGTTCGCGGTATACGGACGCAGCGTGCCGCCGGACGGAACCTCGTCGCCGCGCATCGCGGACGGCGTCGTGCGCGGCTACAGCTACAACGGCACCCTGGCACCGCCGCACACGACGTTCTACGGGATCTACGATCGCTTCTACAGCCACGGCGACAACGAGGACTGGCAGCTGCCGCCGCGGTGGGTGACCCCGCCGGCCGGCCTCGACCTGTCGACGCCGCTCAACTTCGTGTCCACCACCGATTCCTACGGGGGCAATTCGGGCTCGCCCGCGGTGACGCCGGACCTGGAAGTCGTCGGCTTGAACTTCGACCGCAACATCGAGGGGTTGTCGCGCGACTTCATCTATCTGCCCGAGCGTGGCCGCAACGTGATGGTCGACGTGCGGGCGATTCGCGAGGCGCTCGACGTCGCGTACGATCTCGATCGGATATTGATGGAGGCCGAAACGGGCCGGCTCTTCCGGACCGAGGCCGAAGCCGACCGGGCAAGATCGTCCGAGTGACGGGTATCGGACCTCGGAGCCGGAACGAACGAGAGGCACGGACGACACGGAAAGGAGCGCCATGCAGGTGACGATCGAGTACTGCACGGTTTGAAACTACGAGCCCAGAGCCGCCAGGCTGGCGGCAAGTCTGAAGGACCGGTTCGAGGACATCGACGTCGAGCTCATCCCGTCGGGTGGTGGGGTGTTCGAAGTGGAAGCCGACGGCCGGCTGGTCTATTCGAAGAAAGCCACGGGCCGACACTGCACGGAGCAGGAAGTCGTGGAGGCGATCGAGGCCCTCTGAACCGCGGAGACACAGAAGATGCCCCCCGTACCCACCAGTAGATTCGCCCTGCGCCGCGTGTGGCCGGTGTTCGCGCTGCTCGCGGCCGCCGGCTGCGGCGACGACCTCTCCGGTCCGCGCTCGGAGATGTGCGACGACCAGCTCGCCATCACGACGACCGAGCCCGGGGTCATCCGCTACCTGGTCGCGGTGACGGGCGAGGCCGTCGTGAACCGCGTCACCTACACGACGCCGGCCGGTGACACGACCCTGGTGAACCCGGAAGACGAGTCAGCCGACGAGCTACTGCTGCGGCGAGACATCCAGTTCTCCGAGGCGGTCGAGGCGACGATCCGCGTGCAGGGCGAGGTCGCATCGACAGGGGAGATCGGCTTCACCTACGCCATCGTTCCGGACGATGCGGCGAAGGACGTGATCCTGGGTCCCACGGTGGTGTGCAACACGGCCACCCAGTGAGCACGGCCGCCTGACGTGACGTCGCGGGACCGTGGCGGGCTGTGGGCGAGCCTCGGACCCGGCCTCCTGTGGGCCGCGGCCGCGATCGGCGTCTCGCACCTCGTCCAGTCCACCCGGGCGGGGGCGATCGGCGGACTGTCCCTGGCCGGCGTGATCCTCGCCGCCCTGGTCCTGAAGTACCCCTTCTTCGAGTTCGGTCCGCGCTTCGCGGCGGCCACGGGACGAAGCCTCGTGGAAGGATACCGGGCCGTCGGCCGCTGGGCCCTGTGGCTGTATTTCCTCATCACCCTGTCGACCGCGGCGATCGTCCAGGCGGCCATCGTGCTGTTCACGGCCGCCCTGTTCGCCCGCGCGTTCGGCATCCACTGGCCGCTCCCCCTGGTCGCCGTCCTGCTCAACCTGGGATGTGGCCTGATCGTGCTGATCGGCCAATTCCGGGCGCTCGACCGGGCCGTGAAGGGGATCATCGCGGTCCTGGCCGCATCGACCCTGGTCGCCGCGATCGTCGCCGCCCCCGGCCTCGACGCGTCGAGCTTCCATCTCCTGCCTCGCAACGCCGACGGTTCGGCCGTTGCGCTCGCGTTCGTCCTCGCCCTGGCCGGCTGGATGCCCTCGGCGATCGACATTTCGGTGTGGAGCTCGCTGTGGACGGTGGCGAAGGACCGTGAGCTCGGCTACCGCGTTCCGTTCCGATACGTGATGGCGGACTTCCGGATCGGTTACGTGGGGACCGGCGTGATGGCGTTCGCCTTCCTCCTCCTGGGGACGGTGACGATGCACCAGACCGGCGCGCAGTTCTCCGCGTCGGGTACCCGGTTCGCGGGCCAGCTCGTCGATCTGTATGCGGCGACGCTCGGCGCCTGGATGGTGCCGGTCGTGTACGCCGCGGTGCTGTCGACGATGTTCTCGACCGCCCTGACGGTGATCGACGGGTTCCCGCGCGCGCTCGATCGGACGATCCGGGTGCTGAGGTCCGATGCGCGGTCCGGTCGGGGCGCCGCCCCCCCCGGTCGCGACACGGGTCGAGCCTACGTCGTGTCGCTCGTCCTGCTGGGCGTCGTCTCGAGCGTCATCCACCTCGTCTTCCTCGGGGGGATGACCGCGATGGTCGACCTGGCGACGATCGTCACCTTCATCACCGCGCCGGCGCTCGGATACATCAATCTGCGCGCGGTCTGCCTGCCGGAAGTGCCCCCGGAGTACCGACCGGGGCGCGGGCTGCGGTCGTTCTCGTGGTTGAGTCTCGTTCTGCTCGGCGGATTCGCGGTCGTGTTCGTCGCGGGCCGACTGGGCGGATGAGGCGTGTTCGAACGGAGGCCGCGCGGCAATCCAGGGCGCCGTATATTCCCGTCGGTCCAGAGCCCCCGTCCCTCGCGTTCCGGAGATCCATGGACATCCGACCCGTCGCCGCTTCCCATACCGCCGCTCTCACCCGGCGCGTCGCGACCGCGTTGCTCGTTGGTACGTTCCTCGTGGCCTGCTCCGAATCGTCCGGGGAACCCGCCGACCTGATCCTGCGCGGAGGCCACATCATCACGATGGATCCCGGTCAGCCGCGGGCGGAGGCCCTGGCCGTCTCGGGGGACCGCCTGGTGTACGTGGGGGACGAGGCCGGCGTGGAGAGCTGGCGCGGGCCGGAGACGCGGGTGGTGGACCTGGACGGCGCGACGGCGCTTCCCGGGCTGACGGACGGCCATGCCCACCTGATGGGCACCGGGCGGCTCGAGGCCCGGGTCGACCTGCTCGGAACGACTTCCTACGCGCAGGTGCTCGAGGCCGTCACCGCGGCCGTGGAGCGCGCGAAGCCCGGCGAGTGGATTCTCGGACGCGGTTGGCACCAGGAGAAGTGGTCGGACGACCCCGAAGTGACGGTGCGGGGCTTTCCGACCAACGCCGACCTGAACCGGATCGCGCCCGACAACCCGGTTTCGATCCGGCACGCGTCGGGTCACGGTCGTCTCGTCAACCAGCGAGCGCTGGAGGCGGCGGGGATCACGGCCGACACGCCGAATCCACCGGGTGGGGAGATTCTCCACCTGCCGGACGGGCGTCCGTCGGGCATGCTGATCGAGAACGCCGAAGATCTCGTCGAGAATGCGTACCAGGAGCAGCTGGCGTCCCAGGACCCCGCGACGCGACGCGCCGCCGAGCATCGGGCCTTGCAGGCGGGGATCGACGAATTCCTCCGCAACGGGGTCACCGAGGTGCACAGCCCTCCGTCGGAATCGGTGCCGGGTGCGTCGCTCGAGGAGATCGCCCTCTATCGCGAGGCCCGGGACGCCGGCGAGTTGCGGATGCGTGTCTGGGCCATGGTGGGGAACGCGGACGCGACGGACGGAAGCCTGGACTCTCTGTGGACGATCGGCACCGCCGGCGGTGGGGAAGGCCGGCTCACCGTGCGGGCGATCAAGGCGTATGCCGACGGAGCGCTCGGCTCGCGCGGCGCGATGCTGCTGGAGCCGTATGCGGACGACGATTCACAGGGAGAAGAGGTGTCGTCGCGCGCCGAGCTCGAGCGCGTGGCGGAGCTGGCCCTGGAGCACGGCTGGCAGGCCGGCGTGCACGCGATCGGCGACGCGGCGAACCGACGCGTTCTCGACGTTTACGAGCAGGCGTTCGCGCGCCACCCGGAGGCCGCCGAGGACGCGCGCTTTCGGATCGAGCATGCCCAGATCCTGGCGCCGGCTGACGTGCCCCGGTTCGCGGAGCTGGGCGTCACCGCCGCCATGCAGGGCGTCCAGGCCACGTCCGACGGGCCATGGACGCCGACGCGGCTGGGCGCCGCGAGGAGCCGCGAGCGCGCCTATGCCTTCCGCGATCTGTGGGAGGCCGGGGCGCTGATCATCGGCGGCACCGATTCGCCCGTCGAGAGGGTGAATCCGTGGGCCTCGATGGCCGGGATGGCGATCGGCCGAATGGCGAACGGAGAAGTGTTCAATCCCGGGCACCTGCTCACCCGCCGGGAGGCGCTCGAAACGTACACGATCAACGCGGCGAAGGCCGCCTTCGAGGAGAACGAACGGGGCAGCCTCGAGGTCGGGAAGCTCGCCGACGTCACGGTCGTCGATGGCGATCCGCTCACGGTGCCCGACGCCGACTTCGCATCGCTCGGCACCCTGATGACGATCGTCGGCGGCGTCGTGGAGTACGAGGCGCCCGCTCCGGATGCCGATCTGGCGGATTGACCCGCATGGGCCGCGGCGCGCCGACGGGCGCGCCCCCGGCCCGTTCAGCCGGTGAGCGCTTCGACGCGCTCCGCGAACCGCCGCGCCAGCTCGGCCGTCACCGGTCCCGGCCGGCCGCCACCCGCCGGTGACCCGTCGACCCGGACGATCGGCATGATCTCGGTCGTCGTCCCCGCCAGGAACAGCTCGTCGGCCTGGTGGAACTCCTCCAGCAGAAGGGGCCGCTCGTCGACCGGGATGTCGGCCGCGCGGGCGAGCTCGATCGCCACGGCCCGCGTGATGCTCGGCAGGATGTAGTTGCTGAGCGGCGCCGTCCGGACGACGCCGTTCACGACGCCGAACAGGCTCGTCCGGGTGCCCTCCAGCGCCACGCCGTCGCGCACGAGCACCGCCTCGTAGGCGCCGGCCTCGTGGGCCTTTTGCGCCGCGAGCACGTTGCCGAGCAGCGACACCGACTTCACGTCGCAGCGCGTCCAGCGATGGTCGGGGGCGGTCACCACCTCGACGCCCACCGAGGGATCCGTCGTCGGCGTGAAGCCCCACGCCGCCGCGTAGTACGTCGGTTCCACCGTAACGTCGGGGAAGTGATGGGTCCGGGGCGCCGCGCCACGGGTGATCTGCACGTATACGACGGCGTCCTCGTCCTCCAGCCCGTTCCTCCGAATCAGCTCGCGGGTCACCTCCGCCATGCTGGCCGCATCGGCGCCCTCGATTCGCAGCGCCGCGAGGCCGGCGGCGAGGCGGTCCACGTGCGCCTGCATCTCGAAACATGCGCCGCGGTAGACGCGAACCACCTCGTAGATGCCATCGGAGAGCAGGAACCCCCGGTCGTCGGGCGAGATACGCACCTCGCTCTTCGGCACGTAGGAACCGTTGAAGAACACCGTGTCGGTCATGCGGGCGTCATCCCTCGAAGGAGTCGCAGGTCCGGCGAGGGAGCATGTATATCACCCCGGGCGACGCCCCGAAACGCCGGCCCGGTCGCGGGACCGCTCGCCCGAAGCAGGTCGCGGTCAGGGCGTCACGCCCTCGCCGTGCTGGTTCGGATCGTCGACCGGCGGGCTCTGGCTCTGCGGGTTGATGCCGATGCCCGTGATCGTACCGTCGGGATCGATGACGAAGCGGATCACGACCGGCTCGTCGATGTTGCTGAATTCGGCCGTGTGCCAGAACTGGTGCTCGCCGTTGCGCATCCAGTACCGCTGACTCACGACGTGGCCCTGGTTGCCGATCTGGCGGAAGATCTGCCCCATTTGCTCTCGCATGTCGCCGACGGAGCCGAGCCGCTCCTTCACGTCGTCGCTCATGTGCGTCCACAGGCTATCGGCGCGGTAGTCGATCAGCCAGTCCGCGTACTTCTGCCCGATGGCCATCGAGTCGGCGGGCATGGGCGCCGGGGGGGCGTCGGCGTCGTCCGCGTCCTGGGCGGCGAGCAGCGAGGCGCTGCCCACCACGAGCAGGCCGGCGAGGCCGAAGGTTCGAATCACGTTCCTCATATGAGAGCTCCTTGGCGGATGAGAGGGTTCCGTCTCCGGTCGCTGGTGGGATACTACGGGCAAACGGTGCGTCCTGTTTCGGTCGCGCGTCGATTCGTCGCGGCGGCCGACATCGTGGGGTGGTCGGCGCGCCGGGTGTCGCGAACGCGGTACAGCATGGACGGCGACTGTCGCGCCGGCGCCACAGCCCGACAGCACGGCGCCAAAAGTCCATGACATCATATCATCAATAGACACAAGCTGTTAGCGGACAATCGCGCGACGAGCCAGAGTGCGGCACGAACCTCGCACATCGAAACCTCGGGTCATCCGACGGCCCTGGTGTCAGGGGTGAAATAATCCCTACTCGGGGATGCCTTGCGCCGTTCGGATGCCCACCTCTTACCCGGCGAGGAACCGCGAGCTAGGATTGCGGGGTTCTCTCGCCTATATTTCTGACGGACATGTGTTCTCGCTTGCGCCCCCCGCGAGCAGACTGGACGCGATTGACAGGTGTTCCGCCCGGATCGGGACCACCAGGCAAGCCGTACCGTGGAAGACGCCCTCGCTTCCCGTCAGTCGGGTCCGCCCGATGACGAGCCCCACCTCTCGAGTACACCCGCGGTCGACCGGGTGCGGCAGGCGCGCCTCGGAACGCTGTAGGATGATGAGACGGAACGGCGGAACATATTGTGGAATCATGAGTTACGATATCAGCGCCGCCGTGGCACGAGGCTGGCATGTAACAAATCGAGCGATCCGGCAGGTGCGATGGCTCGTACAGGATCTGGAGGGGTAGGAGACTCCGAAGAAGGCTCTCCGGACCCCGTATCCGACGACGGCGGAGGTTCCGCCGCGCCGACTTGAACGACTGAGAAGGCCAGGTAGATGAACGCGAAGACACTCTCGAGCAGGACGATACGGGATCAGCGGGGGGCGGCGCTGGCCCTCGTGGCGCTGAGCATGATCGCGCTGCTCTCGGCCGTGGCGCTGGCCGTCGACGGCGGAATGCTGTTGACGGCGCGTACGGAAGCGCAGCGAGCCGCCGACTCGGGAGCCATCGCCGGCGCCCAGGTCCTGGCCGTCGCGCCCGACGACTCCATCGGGGCGGTGCAGAAGGCGATAGAGTTCGCCGAGCGGAACGACATCCGTCGCCAGGGTGTGACGATGCAGCCGGAGGACGTGACGGTCGACCTCGACCTGAGCCGCGTCTACGTGAACGTCCGCCGCATCGAGGCGAGGGGAAACGCGGTTCCCACGTTCTTCGCGCGCATCTTCGGGGTGCATGACGTGAACGTCACCGCGTCGGCGGCCGCCGAAGCGGCGCCGGCGGGCAACGACAGCGGAGCGGAGTGCCTCCTGCCGATCATGCTGCCGGACCGCTGGTCCGAGGTGACCCCGGGCTTCCAGGCGCCCACGGCCGACGACTCGTTCGATCCCCCCGGGTCCGACAACCCGGGCTCGCACGACGATACGGAAGACTACTACGATTCGGAGACGACCGGCTACGACGCCGCGGTCATCGGGACGCAGATCGAGATCCACAAGGCCGGTGGCGGCGGCGGCGGGTTGAACCCGAGCTGGTACTTCCCCTGGACGCCGCTCGACGCGGAAGACCAGCTGCTCGACAACGGACCGGGCGCCGCGACGTACCAGGACCGGTTCACCAACTGCCTGATGTCACAGTACCTGCCCGGCGATTCGATCCTGACGGAGCCCGGCGCGATGGTCGGACCGACGAACTTCGGGTTCGAGGACCTCGAGAACCTGGACCCCGACGTCGTGTGGAACGAGGACGCCGGTTCCGAGGGGTGCCCCGTCAAGGAGTCGGCTCCCACCGTCTGCTACTACGAGACGAAGCGGATCCGGCCGATGCCGATGTTCGATCCGACAGACGCGCCTTCTTCGGGCCGAAAGGTCGTCCACATCACGAAGTTCGCCCAGATCTTCTACGAGGGCGAAGGCAACGGCAACGCTTTCGTCGCGCGCTGGATGGGCTACATCACGCCCGACGCGGGCGGAGGGGCCGCCGAAGAGGGCGAAGAGGGCGCGGCCGAGGACATCCCCAAGATCATCCGGCTCGTCAAATGAGGCAGGTCGGGAGCGTGCGGGTCGCGGGAGCGCGGAGCGCCTAGTCGCGAAACGAGCATCGCCCGCCCCCGATTCAAGCCGGCCCCATCCTCCCCAGGGTGGGGCCGTTTTTCATATGGGCCGCTCGCCAGTCAGGTCCGATGTCACCAAGTGTCCCGTTCCGTCGGGCGCCCGCCCGAGCAGAAATATCTGTAACTGGATTGATTGCAGCATGTTGCGGGTGCTCTGCGAGCCCCGAACCTGCGGCACGACCTTCGCACGCAATATCGGCGGACAGGTCCGACCCGGAGGTGACGATGAGAGCATCACGGTGGCGGTACGGCAGGTGGAGGCCCGACGAACGGGGCGCCGGCATGGCGCTGATCGCCCTGGCTACGATCGCGCTGATCGCGGCGATGGCCATCGCGCTCGACGTGGGCCGACTGGTGACGGCACGGACCGAGGCGCAACGGGTCGCCGACGCGGCGGCCCTGGCAGGGGCCGGGATCCTGGCCGTCGACCCCGAGAACGAGGGCAGCGCCCGGACGGAAGCGGTCCAATTCGCGGCGCGCAATACGGTGTGCGGGACGCCGATCGACCTGGAGCCTGAAGACGTGGCCGTCGACCTCGACGCGAGCACGGTCGAGGTGACCGTACGTTGCACGGCCGAGCGTGGAACCGCGATCCGCACGTTCTTCGCCCGCGCGTTCGGTGTCTACCAGGTCGACGTGACGGCCCGGGCCCGGGCGATCGCGGAGCCGGCGGGGCCCGGCTCGCAGGCGGGCTGCCTGCTCCCGGTCATGCTGCCCGACCGGTGGCTGGAACGGCCCGGCGTGTTTCCGGCAGCCACCGATTCCTTCGATCCGGAGGTGCCGGACCCGAAGCCGAACGATCTGGATGGCGACGGAGTGTGGGACGTCTACGTACCGTCGAGCGAGGTTTCACCCGGAAACCCGTCGACGGGCTATGACGAGACCGTGGTCGGAGCCCGGGTCGAACTGCACAAGGCGGGCGGGGGCGGGGGCGGAGTGAACCCGTCGTGGTACTTCCCGTGGACGCCGCTGGACGCGGCCGACCAGCTCGTCGACGGCGGCGGAGGTGCGGACAACTACCGGTCACGGTTCACGCGCTGCCTCGAATCGAGCTATGCCGTCGGCGATTTCGTTCTGACCGAGCCGGGCGCGATGGCGGGGCCGACGCGCAACGGGTTCCAGGACGTGTTCGACGCGGACCCCGAGGTCTACTGGAACGAGTCGCCCACCGGCCCGAGCGCTCCACCGAACGGCCGCGGGTGTCCCTGGCGCCCGAGTGCCGCGGGCGGAAACGGGGCCTGCGACTACACGACGCCGCGTATCCGCACGATTCCCATGTTCGACCCGCGCGAAGCGCCGGACCACGGGCGGAAGCAGGTGCGCATCCGGAACTTCGGATCGGTGTTCGTCGAGGACCTGCTGCCGGGGGAGAACTACTCGGCCCGCTGGCTGGGCGTCCTCTCGTCCGACCCCGACGACCCGGGCGACGACGATGACGATGAAGGCCTGCAGAAGCGCCTGCGCCTGATCGAGTAGGCGAGGGGCCTTTTCCCGCCGGCCGCGGAGGCCGAAGTTGGCGCCCATGGAACGCATCGTCGTCACCGGCGCCGCCGGCCAGATCGGGACCGAGATGGTGAGCGCGCTTCGAGAGCGCTACGGAACGGAGAGCGTGCTCGCCACCGACATCCGTATCCCCGACGAGACGGCCAGCGCCGGTCCGTTCGCGCTGGCCGACGTCACGATCGGTGATTCGCTCGACGCCGCCGTGGCCCGGCACCGGGCCGACACGATCTTCCACCTCGCCGCCATCCTCTCGGCGGTCGGCGAGCAGCGTCCCCAGAAGACGTACCAGGTGAACATCGGCGGGTTGTTCAACGTGCTCGAGGTGGCCCGGGCTCGGGAGTGTGCGGTGTTCACGCCCAGCTCGATCGCCGCCTTCGGCCCGGGCACCCCCCCGGACCCGACCCCGCAGGACACGATCCAGCGCCCGAACACGATGTACGGCGTCACGAAGGTGGCCGGCGAGCTGCTGTGCGACTACTACCACAGGCGCTTCGGGCTCGACACGCGCGGCGTCCGCTATCCGGGCCTGATCTCGTGGCGCACGCCGCCCGGCGGCGGAACGACGGACTACGCGGTCGAGATCTACTTCGAGGCCGTTCGCCGGGGCCGCTACACCTGCTTCCTGGGTCCCGATACGCAGCTCGACATGATGTACATGCCGGACGCGATCCGGGCCGCGATCGAGCTCATGGAGGCGGATCCCGCCGGCCTGGAGCATCGCAACGCCTTCAACCTCACCGCCATGCAGGTGACGCCCGAAACGCTCGCCGCCGCCATCCGCGAGCACCTGCCGGCGTTCGAGATCGACTATGACGTCGATCCGGGCCGGCAGGCGATCGCGGAGTCCTGGCCGCGCCGGATCGACGACTCCGCGGCGCGCGGCGAATGGGGGTGGAAGCCGGAATACGACGTGGCCGCGATGACCGCCGACATGCTGGAGAACCTGGAGAGCCTGCCGGACCGCTGACCGTGGCGGTCGGCGTCATCCCTCCAGGCCGTGCCGGGCGGCTTCGACGGCGCGGACGACCGCGATCCCCTCCTCGATACCCGGCGACGGCGGTGCGCCTTCCCGAACACACGTCACGAAGGCCTCGAGCTGCGCGGCGAAGGAGCGCGCCATCGGGTCGGGTCGTCCAACGATCCGGCGCCCGAGCTTGTCGGCCCGATCGAGCAGAGTGCGGGCGAACCCGCCGGCCGGCCCGAGCCGATCGGAGCTCGGACGCAGCCACCACCTCGAATCGGCGCCAGCGGAGTCCGGCGCCCCGCCGCGACCCTCGGCCTCGTCCCGAACCGAAACCGCCAGCCGCTCTCGATTCGCC
>JASFRN010000009.1:0-45243 GCA_050114915.1 Gemmatimonadales bacterium
CCCACCTGATGGAAGCGAAGAAGCGCGGCGTGCCGATCATGATCAGCACCGACGCGCACCGCCCCGAGGAGCTCGACCTGATGCGCTACGGCGTCGAGCAGGCGCAGCGGGCGTGGCTGACGGCCGATGACGTGCTGAACGCGCAGCCGCTGGCGAAGCTGCTCGAGGTACTGGGACGGTCCGCCGACTGAGCTGGAGGCGGTGCTACTTCTGGCTGTACTCGATGTCGATCCCGCGCTTCGCCATCTCCGACAGGTAGGTCTCGGCCGGAATTCCTTCGTCGGGCGGCATCACGCCCGTCGCGTCGATCACGTCGCGACCCATCAGCAGCCCGACGACAGCCAGCGTGAAGCCGGTCGTCCGCTCCATCGCGGTGATTCCGTGCTCCTCGTCCTCGCGGTCGAGCAGGTCCCACTGGTGGGTCACCCGGCGGCCGTTCTTCGTGCCGGTGGCCGTGACCCGCAGCGCCACCAGGTCGGGGTCCGACGACGACAGCAGCGGCTTCAACACGGCGATCACCAGGTCGCGCGGCGCGACTTCCTGGTCGCCCACCTCGACGGGATCCATCGACAGGAGCCCGAGCTCGCGGATGTTGCGCATGATCTCGGCGTGGCCGGGGTAGCGCAGCGTCTTGTACTCGAGCCGGTCGACCTTGCCCTCGTAGCGCCAGGGGAGCAGCGAGGCCCCGCCGGCCGTGTGGAACGCCTCGAGCGCGCCGAGCCCCGGAAAGTCCACTTCCTCGACCTCCGACAGGGCCTCGACCTCGAACGGCTTCCCGTCGCGGATGACGAACGAGGGGGTCGTGTAGTAGTCGAGCACCCCCTTGAGGGAATAGACGACCTGGTAATTGAGCGGCGGCTTCGGATGCTGGGGCAGCCCGCCCACGTACATCGCCACGCGCTCCGCGTCGTCGAGCCGGCGGATCCCCTCGACGGCCAGCACGTTCACCAGCCCGGGCGCGAGGCCCACGTCGGGAATCAGCGTGCAGCCGGCCCGCTGGGCCGCGTCGCTCATCTCGAGCTGCGCGAACAGGATCTCGGTGTTGCCGCCGAGGTCCGTGTAGTCGCAGCCCGCCTCGATCGCGAGCCGCGCCAGCGTCTCGTTGAAGTAGTAGGGCGCCGCGGACATCACGACGTCGTGTTGCTCCATGAGCTCGCGGGTCGCCCGTTCGTCGGTGAAGTCGAGGGCGACGCGGTGGAGACGGTCGTCGGCGGGCAGGAACGCCGCGCCGGCGTCGGCGCGTACGTCGGCGAGGGTCACCCGCTTCACGTCGTCCTGCTGCAACAGGTCGTAGGCGCAGGCGGATCCCTGCAGGCCGCCTCCCAGCACCAGCATATTCATGCGCAAAATCTCGTTCGTTTCGGTGTGAATGGGGCCGGCAATATGAAGGAGCGGGCCGCCGCGTGACAGGCCGGGTTCGGCGTCCTCACTTGCTGCGCGCGACGGAGGCCAATCGCTCGTCCGAGCCGGCCACGATCAGCGTGTCGGAGTCCTTCAGCGGCTGGTCCGGGTCGGGCGCGGCCAGGATCTCGTTCGTCAGGATGTCGTGCACCGCCACCACGGTGATCGTGTAGCGCCGCCGCAGCTCGAGACTGCGCAGCGACTTCCCGACCCACGCCGACGGCACGGCCATCTCCTGCAAGCCGAAGTCGGCTCCCAGGGGCACGTAGTTGAGCAGCAGACGACTCGCGATGCGCTTGCCGAGACGGATGCCCGATTCGCGCTCGGGGAAGATCGTCTCGGTGACGCCGATCTTCTCGATCAGCCGGGAGTGCTCCGGGGAGACCACCTTCACGTAGATCTCCGGCAGATCGAGGTCCCGGCAGGCGAGCGCGGTCATCGCGCTCGCCGTGATGTCGCTGCCCGTGCTGATGACGGCGGCGTCCGCGTCGGCGGCCCCCAGCCGTTTCAGCGTCTTCGGCTCCGACCCGTCGCCCACGGCGGCCCGCGTCACGCGCCGGGCGAGGCTGTCGACCCGGTCCGGATCCCGGTCCACGGCCGCGACCTCGTGGCCGATCGAGTGCAGCGTCTCCGCCACGGCGGCGCCGAAGTTCCCCAGTCCGATCACGATGAATCTCTTCATGTCTTCACCCGACGATGACGTCTTCGTACGCGTACCTGAACTCGGGGTGCTCCGGAGGCTTCTCGGTCGCGATCGCGGCCGCGAAGCTCAGCGGGCCCACGCGGCCCAGGTACATGAGAACCACGATGAGGATCCGTCCGCCCTGCGTCAGCGTGGGGGTTTCCCCCATCGACAGACCGACCGTGTTGAACGCGCTCACCGCTTCGAACATGATGGCCATGAACCGGCCGTGCCCGCTCCCCTCCGTGCCCCCCAGGTGCACCCCGGCGAGCACCAGGATGCCCAGGGTGACGATGCCGAAGGCGACGACGAACAGCCCGACCGCCCGCTGCACGGTGATGGCGGGGATCGAGCGCCGGTCCACGCTCGCCAACGAGCGGCCGCGCAGTCGGGCGATCGCCAGGAGCGCGATCAGAGCGGCGGTCGTCGTCTTGATCCCGCCCGCCGTGGAGCCCGGCGAGCCGCCTACCGACATCAGGAGGATCGTGAGGAAGTTGCTGCTCACCGTGGTCTGCGTGTAGTCGACGGTGTTGAAGCCCGCCGTGCGCGGGGTCACGCTCATGAACAGGCTGTTCGCCGCCTTGTCGGTCACCGACAGGCCGCCGAGCGAGTGGTTCCATTCGAGCCACGCGAAGGCGGCCCATCCCCCGACGATCAGGATCCCGGTCACCCAGAGGACGAGGCGGGAGTGCAGCGACAGGCGGGCGAGCGAACGGCGATCGGTCGCGAACGCCCGGTAGCGGAGCTCCTCCAGCACCAGGAAGCCCAGGCCGCCGGCCACGATGAGCGCGGCGATCGTGACCAGGGCCGCCGGATCCGACCGGAAGCCGACCAGGGAGTCGGAGAAGGTCGAGAAGCCCGCGTTGCAGAAGGCGCTGATCGACTGGAAGACCGCGTGCCACACGGCTTCGCCCGCCGCGAACCGGCCCTTCCAGAGCACGAACAGGATCGCGGCGCCGATTCCCTCGAACAGCAGGGTGAATCCCACGACGCTCCGCACCAGGCGCTTGAGGTCGAGGTCGGGAGCGACGTCGGTGTGCGAGGCCGCGGCCGCCTCCGCGTGCAACGAGATCCGGCCGCCGAACGCCTGGATGATCAGGGTCGTGAACGTGATGATCCCGAGCCCGCCGAGCTGGATCAGCAGGAGGACGAAGGCCTGGCCGGCGATCGTGAAGCGGGTGGCCGTGTCGACGACGATGAGCCCGGTCACGCAGACGGCGCTCGTCGCCGTGAACAGCGAGTCCACCCAGCCGAGACCCTCCCCGGTGTACAGGCCCGGCAGCAGGCGCAGGCCGAGCGTGCCGAACGCGATGAGGCCGAGGAACGAAGCCAGCAGGAGTCGGGCGGGGGTGACCCGTCGACGCAGCCATCCCTCCGTCACGCGGCCTCGCCGGGTGACGGGCGCTCGGCGCGGTGGGACGCACCAACGTCGATGTCGAGTGGATCCGGAGCGTCGGGGGCGTTCATCTGCGGAGGCACAATATCCGCCGGGCAACCGTCCCGCACGCCAACTGGTTGCGATCACGGTGAGATCCACGGCGATGCTGGCCCCGGAGTTCCAGCGACCGGGGAGACGCATGCGGACGGAAACGTGGGGGCGGATCGGACGTCGGACGCGAGCCGGCCGGGGAGTGGGCGTGCGCTGCGGCCTGAGGCTGCAGATCGGCCTTCTGCTGCTGGAGGAGCGGCGGCGTCATGCGCCGGACGCACGCGGCTCCCGGCTTCCGGGAATCCGCCGCCTCGCCGAGCTGGCCGGCGTCCATCGCAACACGGCGGCCGCCGTGTACCGCGACCTCGTGCGCTTCGGACTCGTCGACAGCCGGCGCGGCTCGGGCACGTATACGCTCCTCCGATCCGGCCGGAGTGTCGGCGCGGCTCGTCCCGCCTGCCGGTCCGTCGACCTTCGCGCCGTCCTGGCGGCCGAGCTCGGAGTTCCGGTCCGACCGGACGACGGAGCTCCCGCTACGCCGTTGCTCGTTCCGCTCGACGAGGTGCCCCCGAGCGGACGGCTCGTCGTGCCGGTCGCGCCGGTCGGCGCCGCCTGGACGGAGCTGCGGCGCCTGGCCCCGGGTGACGACGTCGTTCTCGTGTCGGGCAACCAACGACTGGGTCGCCTGCTCCGCAACGTCCTGCGGGCCTGGCATAACGGGGAAGTGGGGCTGGAGCGGGTCGCGGATCGGGCCGACCCCGGAGCTGCCGGGGCGGCCCTGGTTCTGTGCGACGCCCGCCACGCGGGCGGCAGCGGAACGACACCCGCGCCCGGGGGGTTGTGCAACATGAGGTTGGTCGAGAGCGGCGGTCCGCGTACCGGTTGATCCGCGCCGACCGAACCCGTATACTCGCAGGCCCGCCTGACGAGAGGCGGATGCTGGCCCGTGGTGGAATTGGCAACACGCATGGCTCTGGACCATGAGATTCCAGGTTCGAACCCTGGCGGGCCAATCGCCATGAAAACGGTGAAGGATGGCCGCGACCTCGCGACCCGAGCCTTCGCCATTTTTGTTGGCGGAAACCGGACGCGCGGCATTTCGGCGCGACCGACGCGGAGGGATGGCCGAGTGGCTTAAGGCGGCGCCCTGCTAAGGCGTTGGGCCGAAAGGCCCGCGTGGGTTCGAATCCCACTCCCTCCGTTCATACGTCTCGAACAACAGATGGAGCAGTTCCCCGGACGGGTGGCCGAGTGGCTTAAGGCGCACGCCTGGAAAGCGTGTGGGCACCAAAAGTGTCTCGTGGGTTCAAATCCCACCCCGTCCGCTCGTTACCCGTCGTGGACGACGGGCAGACATACCCATTCCGCCGGGCAGCGACCCGTGGGATGGTGACCGCGACGCCGACGGCGTCCGGTTTCGGAGGGGTGGCAGAACGGCAATGCACCGGTCTCGAAAACCGGCGCCCTCACGGGCTTAAGGGTTCGAATCCCTTCCCCTCCGCTTCAGGTAGTCCCCGGATGTCAGCCCCGGGATTCTCACCCTTCGGGTATCTTCGCGAGCGACGCTCGCTCAGGTAGTTCCCGGATGTCGGCCGGGATTCTCACCCGCTGGCCCCGACGCCCTCCGGCCCCGATTCTCAACTACGACCGAATCTCATCGCTCGGCGCGGCCGTACTTGACTCCGGCGCCGGGCCGGCGCCCCAGTTCCGCGAACCGGAGTGGCGATGCGCGACATCCTGATCCTGGACCACGACGACGTGGTACGGTTGCTCGAGGTCGACCCCCTGATCGAGAAGCTGGAAGAGGCGTTCGCGGCCTTCAGCGAGGGGCGCGCCTCCGTGCCCCCGCGGATCGCGGCCCGGACGCCTCACGGGTGGCTGGGCGCCATGCCCGGCTGGGTCGAGGGCATGGGGCTGGCCACCAAGCTCGTCTCGGTGTTTCCCGGTAACGCCGGCGGTCCGCACCCGTCCCACCAGGGCATCATCGCCTTCTTCGACGACGAGACCGGCACCCCGATCGCCCTTCTCGACGCCGAGCGGATCACCGCGCTGCGCACGGCGGCCGCTTCCGCGGTGGCCGCTCGCCTGCTGGCTCGACCCGACGCCAGGGTGCTGGCCGTGCTCGGGGCCGGGGTCCAGGGCCGGGCCCACGTCGAAGCGCTGCCCCGGGTGCTCGAGCTCGACGAGATCCGCATCGCCTCTCGCAGCCGCGATCACGTCCGGGCGCTCGCCGACGATGCGTCTGCTCTCATGGCCGTCGCGGGACGCGAGCCGCCCCGGGTCACACTGGCGGAGACATTCGAGGCCGCGGTGCGCGGGGCCGACGTCGTCGCGTGCTGCACGGACGCCGCGGAACCGATCCTCGACGACGACTGGCTCGCGGCGGGAATGCACGTCGGGTCGGTCGGCGCGGCCGCCGGCCGTGAGCTGCCGGAGGCGACGATTCACCGCGGTCGCCTGTTCGTCGAGTGGCGGGGTGCCGCGACCGAGCCGCCGCCCGCCGGCGCCGGGGAGCTGCAGGGCGTCGATCCGGAAACCGTCACCGAGCTGGGGGAAGTCCTGGCCGGGTGCCGGCCGGGCCGGACGTCGGACGAAGAGCTGACCGTCTACAAGTCGACGGGCCATGCCGTGGAGGACGTAGCGGCGGCGCGGCTCGTGGTCGATCGTGCGCTTTCGAACGGAAAGTGAGGCAGGGATGAAAAAGCCGAGTCGAATCACCGGACCGAAGCCATTTGCGACGTGGATGGGCCGGGCGCTGCCCGCGCTCGTCGTCCTGTTCGGCGCGTGCGAGCGCCCCCCGGAGGCCGGAACGTCGCCGGAGGTGTCCGCCGAGATCCGGCGGATCGAGAGCGACCTCCAGCCGCCGGTGCCCGTCGAGGGAGAGGGAGGCTGGACGCTGGCCGACCGGATGGAGCGCTGGAACGTTCAGGCCGTCAGCGTTGCCGTGATCGAGGACTCGCAGGTCCGCTGGGCGCAGGCCTGGGGGCTGGCGGACCGCGAGGAGGGTACGAACGCCACGACGGAGACCCTGTTCCAGGCGGGGTCGATCTCGAAGCCGGTGGCGGCGGCCGGCGCGCTGCGCCTCGTCGAGGAAGGGAAACTCGATCTCGACACGCCGATCAATACGTACCTGACCGACTGGAAACTCCCGGACAACGACCTCACCCGCCGCGAGCCCGTCACCCTGCGGCGCCTGATGAGCCACACGGCGGGGACCACGATTCACGGGTTTCCGGGTTACGCCCCGTGGGACGAGGTCCCGACGATCCCGCAGGTGCTCGACGGGGCGCCGCCCGCCAACACTGGCCCGGTGCGGGTCGATCTGCTGCCGGGCTCCGAGGTCCGTTATTCCGGCGGCGGGGTGACGATCGAGCAGCTCGCGATGACCGACGTGACCGGAGAGGCGTTTCCGGAGCTGCTGCAGCGCCTGGTGCTGGGGCCGGCCGGCATGACGCGGAGCACGTACGAGAATCCGCTCCCGACGGACCGCCTCCCCGAGGCCGCCGCGGGCTACCGGCGCAACGGCGCCCCGGTGCCCGGGAAGCGGCACACCTACCCGGAGATGGCCGCCGCCGGCCTGTGGACGACTCCGACCGATCTCGCGAAGTTCGCGATCGCGATTCAGAACTCCCTGCACGGAGCGTCCGGAGCGATCCTCGATTCGGCCACCGCGTGGGCGATGGTGACGCCCGTGAAGGATCAGGTCGGACTTGGTTTCTTCATGCAGCACCTCGACGGGGCGGCCTACTTCGGGCACAACGGAGCCGACGAGGGTTTCCAGGCCGTGCTGATCGCGAGCCGCGACGGAGGCTACGGCGCCGTCGTGATGGCGAACTCCGACAACGGCGTGGCGCTGGCCGACGAGATCGTGCGGGCGATCGCCCGGGAGTACGGCTGGGAGGACTATCTGGCCGACGCCGTGACGCCCGTGGCGCTGACCGACGAGCAGTTGCAGGGCTACACGGGCCGCTTCGGGCTCGGCCCGACCCAGGTGGGCACCCTCGCCGTGCAGGACGGGCAGCTGCAGCTCCACCTGACGCTGGACGAAACCTCCCCGATGATCCCGCTGGGGGACGGAGTCTTCCTGTACCGGAGCCGTGGCTGGACCGTGCGGATCAACCAGGACGAGGAGGGACGGGCGACGAGCATGGAGACGGTCGACGCGCCGTTCCAGGCGACCTTCCGCCGGATCCCCGACGACCAGCCGCCCTCCCCCGTCGAGCTGATCGACGCCGGGCGGATGCAGGAAGCCCTGTCCGCGCTCGAGACGTCCGACGCGAGCGAGGCAGACGTCAACCTCCTCGGCTACGCCCTGATCAACGCGGGTCGCTTCGACGACGCGATCGACCTGCTGGCGTGGAACGCGGAGCGACATCCGGGGCACGCGAACCCCTGGGACAGCCTGGCCGACGCGTACGTCGCGGCCGGCGACACGGCCGGGGCCCTCGAGGCCTACCGGAAGGTGCTGGAGGCGATTCCGCTGGACGAAGATGCCGATCCTGCGGCTCTCGCCACTCTCGAGCAGCGGGCCCACTCGGCGATTCGGAGGTTCGGCGCGGACTGAGCCTCTCCGAAAGACGAACGCCCGGTCGGCACGGGGCCGGCCGGGACGTCCGCCCGAGACATGCGGGAGGGGGGCTCCCCGCATGCTGCAACTGTCTCAGGTCTGCCAACGCTCAACGCGATCACGACACGCCGCAGGGGAACGAGTGCGTCGAAGGGGCGCGGCACGTTCGGCACGGCGGGTACTCTGCGAGAGGGCGTGGCCGCACCACTCGAGGGGGCGAGAGACGTCCAGGCGAGAGGGTCCACCCGGCCACGGTTGATGAAAAATAGCCCCTCCGACCCGATCCGGACAGGCGACCAGGGCGGTTCTACGGCTTTCGCGCCCCGGGCCGGCGCTTTCGCGTGAGGTCTCTCCTTCGCATTGTGCGCTGCGATGTTCGGCGGCTGCATGCGGAACACGGGCGGCGATCGCGCGAGCGAATCGCCGGAACGAGGGACCGAAGCGAGGAACGAGATGGCACGACGCTGGCTGGCGGACGGAGTTCGGGGACTGGTGTGCGCCGGCGTGGCGGCGTTGCTGATCCTGGCCGGCACGGAGACGGCCCCGGCGCAGAGCCTGCGGGGATCTCCCGGGACGATGGAACGCCAGAACGAGGCCGCCCGCCGCAACGACTACACCTTCCTCACCGACGGCAAGCAGGTGAAGAAGTTCGTGGAGGAAGGCTACCTGGTGCGCGTCGCCAGCAACGACGACTTCCAGGTCAAGCGGATGAGCTATCCGTATGCCCGGCCAGAGGTCGTGCTGTTCCTTTCCCGCCTCGGCCGCCAGTACCGCGACGCGTGCGGCGAGGAACTCGTCGCCACGAGCCTGACCCGTCCGTGGTCCCGCCAGCCGCGCAACGCCTCCCCCCGTTCGGTCCATCCGACCGGGATGGCCGTGGACATCCGCCGCAGCACGAACCGCTACTGCCGCGAGTGGCTCGAGGACCTGCTGCTCTACCTCGAGGGCCAGGGGGTCATCGAGGCGGTGCGGGAGCGCCACCCCCCGCACTATCACGTCGCCGTGTTCCCGAAGAAGTACACGACTTACGTGGCCTCGCTGCCGCCCGACGCGGGCAAGCGGGCCCGTCCGTCCGACGACGGCCGCTATCGGGTCCGCCAGGGCGACAGCCTGTGGACGATCGCCCGCAACCACGGCGTCACCGTGAGCGAGATCCGCCGCGTAAACGACCTGCGGAACAACCGCATCTACCCCGGACAGCTGCTCTACCTGGAGCGCGACGATTCTCAACAGCTCGGTCGCTGATCCCGCGCGGCCCGCCTGCCACTTTCGGCCGGCCGCCGGATGGATGAACGATCCGAACGGGACGATCTTCCACGACGGCTGGTACCACCTCTTCTTCCAGCACGACCCGGACCGCGACACGTGGGGCCGGATGCACTGGGGGCATGCCCGCAGCCGCGACCTGGTGCACTGGGAGCTGCTCCCGCTGGCCCTGGTGCCGGCGAAGGAGCTCGGCGAGGACCATTGCTTCTCCGGCAGCGCCTGGCGCGATGACGCCGGCCGGGTGCTGCTCTTCTACAGCAGCGTGGAGGGCGACCACGACGGCTTCCGCACCGCGCAGTGGGCGGTGCGGGCCGACGAGACGCTCGACGACTTCGGGCGCGTCGAGGAGAACCCGGTCGTCCGTCCGGCGGACGGGGGCGACGCCCGGCTCGGACCGACGGCGCGCGATCCGTTCGTGTTCGAGCGCGCCGGGCGGACGTTCATGGTGCTCGGCGCCGACCTGCCGGGCGAGGGCGGGGCGCCGGCCATCCCGCTCTACGAGGCCGCCACCCCCGATCTGCTGCGCTGGCGGTATCGCGGCTTCATGTACCGGCCGGCGGCCGACGAAGAGCGTTTTCTCGAGTGTCCCAATCTGTTGCGCGTGGGAGACGCCGACGTGCTCCTTCTCTCGCCTCATGGCCCCGTCGAGTACAGGATCGGCCGCTTCGACGCCGATTCCGGCACCTTCGAGGCGGACCGGATCGGACGGCTCGACGAGAGCATGGACTTCTACGCCACGAGCACCTTCGCGCTCGAACAGAATCCGGAGCCCGCGGTCGTCGGCTGGATGCGGGGCTGGTCGTCGGGCCGCGGCTGGAACGGCGCCCTTTCGCTTCCGCGCCGGCTGTCGATCGGGCCCGACGGCGCGCTCCTCCAGCGGCCGGAGCCGGCCCTGCGGCAACTGCGCGGCCCGGCGGCCGAGATGCGCGGGTGCGTGGTGGCTCCGGGCGAGTCCGTGCCGGGCACCGCACCGCCCGCCGCCTCGTTCGAGCTCGAGGCCGCGCTTCGGGCGGGGGACGGAGACGCCGGTCTGCGGTTCGTCGATCCGGACGGCGCCGCGGTGCTCGAGCTGACGATCGATGCGGGAGGCGGCAGCGCCGAGCTCGCCGGCCGGACGTTCGACCTCCCCGACGCTCCGGATGGCCGGCGCTCGCTGCGCCTGTTCTGGGACCGCTCGGTGGCGGAGCTGTTCGTCGACGAAGGCCGCCGGGTCTGCACCCGGGTCATCGACGAGGCGGACGGCGCGCCGGTCGGCGTCGAGTGGTTCGCCCGGGGCGCTCCGTTCGAGATCGTTCGAGCGGCCGTCTGGCCCCTGGCGCCGATCTGGTGACCCGATGAGCGGACTCGTCGGCGCGATCGAAGCGGGCGGGACGAAGTTCGTGTGCGCCGTCGGCACGGGGCCCGACGACATCCGGCGGGAGACGCGGTTTCCCACCGGAGATCCCGGGCCGACGATCGACCGGGCGATCGAGTTCTTCCGGACGGCCACCGCCGAGCTCGAACCGCTGGGGGCCGTCGGGATCGGATCGTTCGGCCCGCTGGACCTGCGCCCGGACTCTCCGACTCGCGGCTCGATCACCGCGACCCCGAAACCGAACTGGAGCGGCACGCCGTTCGTGGATCGGGTCCGGGGCGCCCTCGACGTCCCGGTCGCGTTCGACACCGACGTGAACGCCGCCGCGCTCGGCGAGTGGCGCTGGGGGGCGGGGCAGGGGCTCGACGCGGTCGCCTACGTCACGGTCGGCACCGGCATCGGCGGAGGCGTCGTTTACGAGGGGCGGCCGCTGCACGGGATGCTGCACCCCGAGCTCGGGCATCTGCCGATGCCGCGCGACCCGGACGTCGATCCGTTCGCCGGCGTCTGCCCCTTCCACGGCGACTGCCTCGAAGGGCTGGCCTCGGGGCCGGCGCTGGAGGCCCGCTGGGGGACCCCGGGGACCGAGCTTCCGTCCGACCATCCGGCCTGGGAGCTCGAGGCGGAATACCTGGCGCTGGGCTGCCTGGCGATTGCTCTCACGCTGGCGCCGCAACGGATCGTCCTCGGCGGAGGCGTGATGGAGCAGCGCCAGCTGTTTCCGCTCGTGCGCCGCCGGTTCGAACGCGCGCTTGGCGGCTATCTGCCCGGCACCCCCGCCGCGGACGCGGACACCTACCTCGTGCCCCCGGGGCTCGGAGCCCGAGCCGGCCTGTGCGGAGCACTGGCGCTCGGCCTGCGGGCGATCACCACCACATGATCACGACCACGGCGGTCGCCGCCAGCACGATCGCCGACAGGATCCGGTAGTTCTGCCACCACGGGAGCGCTCGCAGCTCCTCCGTCTCGCGCCGGAAGAACGCCGGCGTCCAGGTCAGCGGCTCCACCTTCTCGGCCGCCGGGGCCGGACCCATCAGGCTCACGACGATCGCCGTCACCAGCGAGAACACGAGGAGGATCGGGGCCACGTACAGGAAGTGCAGGTCCGGCAGCCACGTCACTTCCATGATGTTGCCGACGAACAGCGTGACCGACACGACGAAGCCGACGATCAGCGACGTGAACGCTCCCGTCGCCGTCGTCCGCTTCCAGAACAGGCCCAGCAGGAACACGGCCACGATCGGCGGGCTGATGTAGGCGAGCACGCTCTGCAGGTATTTGAACAGCGAGCCGAAGTTCTGGATCTGCGGCGCCCATAGAGCGGCCAGCACCATGAACACGGCCGTGGCGATCCGTCCCACACGCATGAGCTGCTTGCGGTCGAGCTGCGGCTTGAACTTCGCCACGAAGTCCATCGTCACCAGCGTCGAGGCGGAGTTCAGGGTCGAGTCGATGCTCGACATCAGCGCAGCGATCAGTCCGGTGAGGATGAGGCCGCGCAGGCCCACGGGCAGCATGTCGAACATCATCGTCGGGTAGACCATGTCCGGGTTCGACAGGTTGGGATAGAGGACGCGGGCCATCGTTCCCGGGAGCACCATGATGAAGATCACCGGAATCTTCATCGCGGCCGCCAGCAGGGCGCCCCAGCGGGCGTTATTCGTATCCTTGGCGCTCAGCATCCGCTGAACCATGAACTGGTTGGTGCACCAGAAATAGAAGCCGAGCAGCGGTACCCCGGTGATCAGGCCGAGCCACGGCACCGCCGGATCGTCGAGCGGGCGCACCAGGCTGAGCATCTCGGGGGGCGTCACGGCCGTCACGGCGTCCCAGCTCCCGATCTTGTTGAATGCGACGACGCTGACGATGATCGTCCCGAGAATCAGGAGGCCGGTCTGAATGACGTCGGTGTACATCACCGCGACCAGGCCGCCGGCGATCGTGTAGATCCCCGCCAGCACCGCCAGCACGATGATCGTCTCCGTCAGCGGGATGTCCGGAAAAATCAGCTTCAGAACCAGCCCGCCGGCGTACAGGTGCCCCGCCGTGTCGATGACGATGTTGCCGAACAGGGTGAGCCCCGAGAAGTAATACCGCGACCGCGAGTCGTACCGGCGTTCGAGGAACTCCGGCATCGTGTAGACGCGCGACTTGATGTAGAACGGCGCCAGGAACACGGCGAAGAACACCAGCACCACCGCCGCCATCCACTCGTAGTTGAACACCGAGATGCCCGTCGCGTAGGCGTCGCCCGACAGGCCGACGAGGGCGGTGCTCCCCATGTTCGAGGCGTACAGCGAGATGCCGATCACGGGCCAGATCATCCGCCGGCCCGCGAGGAAGTACTGTTCGGCGTCATCGTGCTCCCGGCCCAGCCACAGGCCGAGCAGGACGATGGCGACTGCGTAGAAGGCGACGACGACGAGGTCGATCGTGCCGAGCGTGAAGGAGGTCATGGGCTCCTGCCGGGTTCCCGGTTCAGCGTACGCGCGTCAGAAGCGATTCCGACGTTCGGCCGGGAATCGCCGATATGCCCGATATGCCAGCGGGGGGACCCTCTCGGATCCCCCCGTCCGGTCGATGAGCCGTCGTGTGCGGCTCAGAAGCTATAGGTGAGTGACACCTGGGCGTTGCGGCCGAGAATCGGCCGGGCCATGAAGATGTCCTGCTGCGATCCGACCACCTGGCCTTCGCGGGGGTTCCCCTCCGTGAGGCCGATCTCGTTGGTCAGGTTCCGGGCCGAGATGTTCAGCTTCACGTTCGAAGCGATGTCGACCTGGGCGCCCGCGCCGAGCTGGCTGAAGCCGGGCAGGGTCACGTTGTTGGCGTCGTCCACGTAGCGCTTCGTCGTGTACTGCCACGTGCCCCAGACCTTGAGGTTGCCGGCTTCCTCCGGGAACTGATACGAGGCCCTCGCCTGCGAGATCAGCTTCGGAATCCGCCGAATCTGGTTCCCGTCGAAGTTGAGCTCCGGCGGCAGCTGGAACGGGAAGCTCGGATCCACGCGCAGGGCCGTGTACTCGGGCCGCTGCAGGGTCCCCCGCCAGCTCAGCTCGACCTCGGGCATCGGCACGTAGACGATCTCGGTCTCGATGCCGAGCGTCTCGGTGTCGGCGAACCGGGCCGCCGTCACGAGGTCTCCGTCTACGACGACCTCGTCGGAGAAGAACACGTCGGTGAGCTGGCTCCAGAAGGCGGTCATGAACACGCCCAGCTGCGGCGAGCCGTACTTGAGGCCGACCTCGGCCTGCTTGACGTCCTCGGCCGAGCCCTTCGAGATCGTCCCGTCCTCGTTGCGGCTGAAGATCCACTGCTCGAAGTCGGGCATGCGGAAGCCGTCGGTGTAGCGCCCGAACAGCCCGAACTGGTCGTCGAACATGTAGCCGACGCCGATCGAGTAGGCGAACTGGTCGAAGTCGAAGTCGTACGACCTGAACGTCCCGGTGCCCCACTGCATGGCGTCGCCTACCACCGTGCCGTCGAAGCCGAGGTCGTAGGTCGCCGTGTTCTCGACGCTGCCGTTCACCTTCATGTACTCGAGGCGGGCGCCGGCGTCGATCGTCCAGTGATCGTCGGGCTTCCAGGTGTCCTGCACGTACCCGGCGTACACGCTCGCGTCGCCGGAGTGGTTCACGTACAGGTCGCCGTACTTCGTGAAGCCGTTCCTCGTCGCCGAGGTGAGCACGTCACCACCGCTGTCGAGGATGTCGAGGTGCAGGAGCCGCGGCTGGTCGCGCACTTCCTGCAGGATGTTGTTGAACAGCCACCTCTCGTCGGCGCCGTACTCGCTGAAGTAGAGGCCGAAGGTGAGCTGGTTGTCGATGTCTCCCAGCCAGTGCTTCGAGACCTGGAGGTTGTTCACGAAATTGCTCAGCGGCTTCGTGACCGTCCACCAGCCCGATTCGACCACGAGGCCGTTGCCGTTGGCGGTCGCCGGGTTGAACGGCATGCCCGAGCTCTCGTACGAATATTGGTAGCCTGCGCCGCCGAGATCGCTGGCGCGCGTCGAGCCGTACGTTCCCGCGTCGACCGGGCTGTTCACCGAGAAGATCGCGTTGAACGTGACGTCGGTTTGGATGAACCGGAACGCGTCCTTGATCGACCAGTCGTTGCCGAGATCGAACTGGCCCTCGGCCCCGAGCGAGTGATAGACGGGGTGCATGCCGTTCTTGAGGTTGCGCTCCAGGATGTCACCCACGCCGGTCGAACCGCCGCCGGGCGACGGTACGGGGGTCGGAATCGCCACCCGCGCCGCGTCGTTGGAGGTCATCGTCCCGAAGTTCGGGTCGAAGCCGGGGATGCCTTCCGGGCTGTTCGGGTTCTGGAGCGGAACCGGCAGGTAGAAGATGTTGCGGTCGTTGAGGTATTTGGCGCTGAAGCGGATGTATCCGTTGTCCAGCATGCGGGTCAGGTTCAACTTGAACTGGCCACCCCGGTTGGCCGGGAATCCCGGGTCGCGGACGCCGCGATCGTAGCGGTAGAATCCGCCCACGTTGAAGCGCCAGTCGTCGCCGATCGGCCCACCGTAGTCGAGGTCGGTGCGGAACAGGCCGTAGTCGCCGACGCGCAGCCGGGCCTGTCCGGCCAGCTCGTCGCCACCCGTCTTGCTGATGAAGTTGATCAGCCCGCCGGGCGCGTTGCTCGCGAAGATCGAAGCCGAGCCGCCTCGGACGGCTTCCATCGTGCGGGTCGTCAGGTCCGTGCGGAAGAACAGGTCGATGTTGGTGAACGCCAGCTCCGGCGATTCGAAGATCGGAAGCCCGTCTTCATAGAACGCGACGTACCGGAAGCTTCCGTCCTGCGGAATGCCGCGGGCCCAGACGTTGTTGCCGCCCTGGCCACCGGAGCTTTCGACGTAGAAGCCCGGGACCACGTCGAGGAGGTCCGCCGTGCTCTGCGGCGCCTTCTCGGTGATCTCCTCGTCGCTGACGTTGGTGATCGAGTAGGTCGCCTCGACTTTCTTCGTCTCGTTCGACGTACCCGTGACGACCAGGGCCTCCATGTTCAGGGCGTCGACCGGGAGCACGATGTCGGCGGTCACGGTGCCACCGGCGGGGACGTTCACCGCCTGCGTGGTCGTGCGATAGCCCAGCATCGTGACCCGAAGGGTCTGCTGGCCGGCGGGAACGCCGGTGAGCGTATACGTGCCGCGCTCGGCCGACATCGAACCCAGGTTCGTGCCCTGGACCGCGACGGCGGCCCCGGTGAGGGCCACGCCGTCGGAACCGGTCACGGTTCCACGGACGGTACCCGTCTGCTGAGCCAGCGCGGAATTCAAGGGAAACAGTAGAAGAGCGACCAGGAGTGCTGCGAGGTGCGAACTACTGAGCGGGCGCATGAAGCTCCTCCTCTCGAGGCAGTTCATCTCCGCCTTCACGGCGTACAACCGGGGGAGGCGCCGAGGCAGAAGTGGCGACGTGTCCCCTTTTTTACATCTCCGGGCGGGACGTTGGGAGATGGTGCAGTCTACGTAGGTTCTACGAAATTCACGGGTTGGAGGCAACCCGTGGGGCTTCCTGAATCTCTCGGGAACCTCTCAGTTCAGGCGGTTTCCGTCACCGACCGCGAACAGGTGCAGCCGGTCGCGGTGCAGGTGCAGGCCGACCGTGTCCTCCTCTTCCACCCCGGTCTCCGCGGGCACCACGGCCCGGACGTCCGGGGTCGCAGGCTCCACGCCGAGCGCCAGGTGGACGAGCGTCTCGGCGCCCATGGGCTCCACCACGTCGACCCGTGCGCTCACGTCGCCGTCTTCCGCTCCGCACAGACGGATGTCGTGCGGCCGGACGCCCAGCACGGCGGGGCCGCCCGCCGGTGACTCGCGGTCCCGCGGCAGCGGCACGAGCAGGCTGCCGGCTTCGAACGAGGCGCCGTCCTCCGTCCGGCGGATTTCGCCCGTGAAGAAATTCATCGCCGGGGAGCCGATGAACCCCGCCACGAAGCGGTTGGCGGGCCTCCGGTAGACCTCCATCGGCGGGGCGACCTGCTGGATGACGCCCCCGTCGAGAATCGCCACCCGGTCGCCCAGCGTCATCGCCTCCTCCTGGTCGTGCGTCACGTACAGCATCGTGGCGCCGAGTCGCCGGTGCAGCCGCCCGAGCTCGGCCCGGGTCTGCACGCGGAGCTTCGCGTCGAGATTCGAGAGCGGCTCGTCGAGCAGGAACGCCTGCGGCTCCCGCACGATCGCGCGCCCGAGGGCCACGCGCTGGCGCTGTCCCCCGGACAGTTGGGCCGGCTTCCGGTCCAGCAGCTCGTCGAGCCCGAGCGCCGCCGCGGCGCGGGCGACCCGCTCCTCGACGTCGGCGGCGCCGTGGCCGCGCATGCGGAGACCGAACCCGAGGTTCTCCCGGATCGTCTTGTGCGGATACAGGGCGTAGGTCTGGAACACCATCGCGATGTCGCGCTCCTGCGGCGGCACGTCCGTGCAGTCGCGCCCCCCGATCCAGATCTGCCCGGACGAGGGCGTCTCGAGGCCGGCCACCATCCGCAGCGCCGTGCTCTTCCCGCAGCCCGAGGGGCCCACGAGGACGACGAACTCGCCGTCGGCGACGTCGAGATCGAGGCCACGGGCCGCTATGTGCCCGTTCGGATAGACCTTGGTGACGGAATCCAGTCTTACGGCGCCCATCGGCTCAATCCGGTTCGGGAAACGCGGCGTTCGCACTTCGCATCGGGCTTCATCCCTTCACCGCGCCGGCGGTGAGGCCCTGCACGATGCGGCGCTGGAACAGGAGCACCAGCACGGCCACCGGGAGGGTCGCAACCACGGCGGCAGCGAGGATCTCGCCCCACGGCACCTGGTACTGGCCGCGGAACAGCGCGATCGCGACCGGCACCGTGTGGCGTTCGGGGCCGAGGGTGAAGGAGAGGGCGAACAGGAACTCGTTCCAGCTGTAAACGAAGGTCAGGATCGCGGTCGTCGCCAGCCCGGGCAGCGCCAGCGGCAGGATGATCTCCCGGAACGCCCGCAGGCGCGACGCGCCGTCCACCATCGCCGCCTCCTCGAGCTCCCGGGGGAGCTGGCGGAAGAACCCGACGAGCAGCCACACGGTGAGGGGCATGGCGAAGGTCATGTAGGGGAGGATCAACCCGGGATACGTGTTGATCAGGCCGAGCGCGCGCAACATGAGGTAGAGCGGCGAGACGATGGAGATCTGCGGGAACATCGTGACCGCGAGAATGAGTCCGAGGATCGCCCGCTTGAACCGGAATTCCAGCCGCGCCAGGGCGTACGCGCACAGCGCGCCGAGCGTGACGCAGAACAGGGTCGTCGTGCCGGCCACCACCAGCGAGTTGCGGATCGGCACCCAGAAGTCGCGTTCGGTGAACAGCGCCCGGTAGTGGTCGAGCACCGGCGTGCCGGGCCACAGGGACGGCGCCTCGAACAGCCGGGCCTCGGGGGTGAACGAGCTCACCACCGCCCAGTAGAACGGGAACGCCGTCGCGATCACGAGCAGCCCGACCGCGACGGCCGGCCCGTACCGCTTGAGGCGGTTCATGCGGCGTCTCCCGTGAGGTCGGCGCCGAGCCAGCGGATGTAGACGAGCGCCAGCGCGAAGGTGACGAGGAAGACGAGCACCGAGAGGGCGGACCCGTAGCCGAAGCGCAGGTTCTGCAGCAGCGAGTTGAAGGTGTAGAGGGCGATCGGCTCGGTGCTGGTCCCCGGTCCGCCGCCGGTGAGCACGTAGATCAGGTCGAACACGCGGAACGCGTCGAGGGTGCGGAAGATCAGCGCCACGAGGATCGCCGGCTTGAGCAGCGGGAGGGTCACGTGGCGGAACTGCTGCCAGGCGGACGCGCCGTCGATTCGGGCCGCCTCGTAGAGCGAGGCGTCGATGTTCTGCAGGCCCGCCAGCAGCAGCAGCGTGACGAACGGGGTCATCTTCCAGACGTCGGCGAGCACGACGGGCACCCAGGCGGCCGTCGCGCTGATGAACCAGACGAACGGCTCGTCCATCAACCCGACCTTCATCGCCACCGCGTTGGCGATGCCCGCCTGGCTGTCGAACATGAATCGCCACAGCAGGGCGGCGACGACCGTCGGGATCGCCCACGGGATCAGCACCGCCGCCCGCACGAGGCCGCGGCCCCGGTAGGCGCGATTCAGGGCGAGGGCGAGGATGAGGCCGAGGCCGAGCTCGAGGCCGACGCTCGCCACCGTGAACGCCAGGGTGTGGGCCAGCGCCGCCCAGAAGCGGCCGTCCGCCAGCACCTCGGCGTAGTTGGCCAGCCCGACGAACGGCCGTCCGCGCCAGGGCATCCGCAGATCGTGGATGTGCAGCGATTCCCACAGCGTCCAGCCGAGGGGGAAGAGGGCGACGAGGAGGATCGTTCCCAGCGCCGGCAGCACGAACCAGCCGGCCAGTCGCGCGTCCCGCGCCGCGATGCCGCCGCGGCGGCCGCCCTTCGGGTTACCGGGCATCGCTCGTCTCCTCCGCGAGGCCCACGTCCCGCAGCAGCTTCCGCATCTGGCGCGCCGCCGTCTCGAGCGCTTCCCGCGGCTCGGCCTGGCGGGTCAGCGCCCTGTGCAGCTGGATCTGCAGGAGCTCCGACAGTTGCGTGTAGACCGGGGTCACGGGCCGCGGCGTCGCCCGCTCGACGATCGCCTTGAGCGGCGCGACGTCCTGTCCGAGCGCGTCGGCGAGCCGCGGGTCGTCGTACAGGGCGGCGCGCGCCGGGTATTGCCCGACCACCGCGGCCCGCTCGAGCATCTGCTCGGACTGCGTCAGGTACTCGATCACCGCCCACGCCGCCTCGGGGTGGTCGCTGTTCGCGTTGATCGCGAGCTGCCCGCCGCCGAGGGCGGCCGTCGCGGCGCCGCCGGACGTCCCCGGCATCGGCGCGATGCCGACGCGGCCGGCCACCCGTGATCCCTCCTCGCCCTCGAGCAGAGACCAGGCATACGGCCAGTTCCGCATGAACGCGGCCTGGCCGTTCTGGAACGCGAAGCGGGTCTCCTCCTCGTGCCAGGTGAGCGCCGCCTGCGGTACGGTCTTGACGTCCCACACCGCGTCCCGCATCCAGGTCAGGGCCCGCACGGCCGGCTCTTCGTCGACCCGCACGGTGCCGTCCGCGTCCATGAGCGAACCGCCGAACGCCCCGACGTGCTCGAGGAACACCGTCACCAGTCCCTCGTAGCGCGCGCCCTGCCACACGAACCCGTAATTCACGTCGCCGGCTTCCCGCGCCCGCTCGGCGACCCGGCGCAGCCCGGCGAGGCTCGTGGGCGGTGCATCCATGAGGTCGGTGCGCCAGTAGAGCATGCCGACGTCGACGAACCATGGAAGGGCGTATAGACGCCCGTCCCAGCTGTCGGCTTCGATCGATGCCGGGAGAAACGCCTCGATCTCCGGGGTGAAGCGCTCCAGCGGGAGGATCCATCCCGCGGCCGCGAACTCCGGCGTCCACACGACGTCGAGCTGGAGGATGTCCGGCTGGCTGGCGCCGGCGTTCAGCCACTGAACGTAGAGCTGGTGGCGCTGGTCGGCCGCGTCCGGCGTGCGGCGCTGCACGACCCGGATGTCGGGGTGAGCGTCCATGAAGCGGGCGAGCTGCCGTTGCAGGATCTCGGCTTCGGCGCCCACCGCGCTGCCCGGAAACACGACCTCGACCGCCCCCCCGGCTCCCGGTCGGGAGCAGGCGGAGAAGGGAAGCGCGAGCACGGCCAGGAGAAGCGCGCACACGATCCCGTCCGCCCGGCGGGCGCGACGTGGTTCGTGGTTGCGCATGGAGAGCCCCCAGGTCGAATCCCTGGACGAGCGAGTGGAGGCCAGACTAACACGGGGCGGTGGACCGGGCCAGCACGTTTCGGGCGCGGCGCCCGGCTTGCCGCCCCGCGGCGCCGGCGGCATCGTACGGTATGCCATTCGACATCGACGCGACCGATCGAGCCATCCTGGCGCTTCTCCAGGAGAACGCCCGCATTTCCAATGCGGAGATCGGACGCCGCATCGACCTGGCCACGTCGGCCGTGCACCAGCGGATCCGCAAGCTCGAGGAGCAGGAAGTGATCCTCGGCTACGCGGGCCGGGTAGATCCGCGAGCGGTCGGCTACGGCCTGGCGGCGTTCGTGATGATCCAGACCGGTGAGCAGGCTCGCTCGGCGGAAATCACCCGGGGCCTGATAGCGGTTCCCGAGGTGCTCGAGGTGCACCGGGTGGTCGGCGAAGACTGCTTCTTCGTGAAGGTGCGGGTGCGCGATCCCGACGAGCTCGCCCGGCTGCTGGACGATACGATCCAGCGGATCCCCGGTGTGTCCGGCACCCGCACGACGATCGTGTTGCAGACCGCGAAGGAAAGCTCCGTACTGCCCGTTGCAGCTTCGGATCCCGAGGTCGCAACCCCCGCCTGACCCCCGTACAGCCCGGGTCGTCCCACCGGTGGCGGTCCTTGTGTGACGACAAATCGTCGTCTACTATCGCTATTCAGCGACTAATCGTACTATGCTGAACCGATAGAGGCACGATTGATCGAATCGCTCGCAGGCAACCGGGAGAAGTGCACGCCGGCTTCCGGACCGCTCATGGCGGCCATCCTCCTGGTGGCCGTTCCCCTCGCAGCGCCCGTCGGCGCTCAGCCGGTAACCGAGCGTACGCCGAATCTCGAGGGCACCTGGGTCACGGCGCCCCGCACCCTTCATTTCACCTTTTCGCACCGGTTCGAGATCGTCGGAGGCGACGTCGACGTCACGGACATCTTCGGCGACGGCAAGATCGTCAACTATCCGACTTTCGCCCTCAGCTATGGGATGTTCGGAGGGGCGAGCCTCGGCTTCCGTTACAGCAGCAACTCCACGCTGGCCGGGGGGCCGAACGAGTGGCAGCCGTACGTGAAGTGGTCCCCCCACCCGGTGTCCGGCGGCCGGCGGCTGTCGTGGTCGCTCATGGCCGCGTGGAACGGGGCGGCCGGGAGCCTCGACGGCGAGCTGGGCGCCCAGGTGCGGTTCGGGCGCTTGAGCCTGCTCGGCGCCGTGCGCGGATTCTCCGATGCGTTCGATCCGGCGTCGGGAACGTCCGACGCCGCTCTCGCGCTCGGGGGAGGCGCGCTCCTGCGGGTCACCCGCCATCTGTCGCTGGCGGCCGACGTGTCGGACCACGTCGCCGGGCCCGAAGGCGATCCGGCCTGGAGCGCCGCAATCCAGATCGGCATCCCGTATACGCCGCATACCCTGTCGCTGCTGGCGACGAACGTCACGAGCGGAACGCTGCAGGGCGTATCCAGCGGCGTCCCGGGGGCCGTCTACTGGGGCTTCGAGTTCACGATCCCGTTCAGCGGCATCGCCCGTTGGGGTGAAGTCCTCGATCCCTACGAGGCGGAGGCACGGCTTCCGGCCGTCGGCCGGGGGGGCGACGGCCGGCCTGTCGTGGAGATCGAGGTCAAGGGCTTCGCGTTCGGCGGCGACGATCTGCACGTGCCGCCGGGGACCACGGTCCGCTGGGTCAACCACGATCCCGTGGGCCACACGGTGACGCCGGACGCCGGAGACTGGGGCTCGACGCTGATCGGTCCCGGCGAAGTGTTCGAGCACACGTTCTCCGATCCCGGGAAATACACCTATCACTGCACGCCGCATCCGTTCATGAAAGGACGCGTGGTCGTCTCGGCCGATGCGGGCCGCGACGACGACGCGTCCTCCGAAGGAAGGTGATCCGATGAGATATTCGACCCGCAAGCTCGTGGCGCTGACCGCGGCCCTGGCGTTGGCCGCGTGTGGCGGCGACAGCTCGACGAATCCGATGGACGGCGGTGGCGGTGGGACCGGGGGAGGTGGTGGTGGCGGCACCGAGCCGCAGCCGGCCGCCGTCGTCACCGTCTCCGGGGGCGGGCAGCAGGGACGGACGCTGCTCGCGCTCGACAATCCGCTGATCGTCCGGGTCACGGACGACGCCGGAACGGCCGTTTCGGGCGTCACCGTGAGCTGGAGCGTGACCGGTGGCGGCTCCCTCTCGACCACGAGCACGACGACCGACACGCAGGGGCGGGCGTCGACGACCTTCACGGCGGGCCCGGCGCTCGGGACGAGCACCGTCCAGGCGGCGGTTTCAGGCGTTGCGGATCCGGCGGAGTTCACGATCGAGACCTCGATCATGGTGGTTCGCATGTCGGGGACCGCGTTCGTGGCCCCGGACGGCAGCGACGACGTGACCGTGCCGGTGGGGACGACCGTCGAATGGCGGAACTTCGACCAGGTGCAGCACACGGCGAGGTCGAGCGACGTGCCGGCGGGCGGCCAGCAGATCAGCAGTGGGCTCATGGCCAACGGCGACACCTATCCCTTCACCCCGATGGTCGAAGGCACGTGGACCTATTTCTGTGAAGTGCACCCCGGGATCATGGTCGGCGCGACGATCACGGCCACCGCGCCCTGAACCGTGCCGTCCGGCACGGGTCCCGGCTTGTGACCCGGTCCGCCGCCCGTGCACCTTCCGGGGGTGACGAACGACGATCGTGACCCCGGTGCCGAGCTTCGATCCGTCTCCTTCGCGGAGAAGGACGAGCCCCTCCGCGACGACGTGCGCCTGCTCGGGGCGCTCGTCGGCGAGGTGGTGTGCGAGCAGGCCGGCGCGGAGCGCTTCCGCGAGGTAGAAGCGGCACGACGGGCGGCGATCCGCCGCCGTGAGCGGGATTCGGAGGCAGCCGCCGGTCTCGCCGACGCTCTCTCCGACCTGCCGCCCGGCGCCGCCTCCGAGCTGGCGCGGGCCTTCTCGGTGTACTTCCAGGCCGTGAACCTGGCGGAACGGGTCCACCGGATCCGCCGCGGTCGGGCGTACCTGATGGCGGGGGAGGTGCAGGAGGGGAGCCTCGCGGCGACGACCGCCCGGCTCGCGGAGCGGGGCCTCGACCGGGACGCGGCCGCGCGTCTGCTGGCCGACTGCCGGGTCGTACCGGTGTTCACGGCCCATCCGACCGAGGCCACGCGCCGGATCATCCTCGAGAAGCAGCGGCGGATCGCGGATCGGCTGCTCGAACGGCTGAATCCGGCCCGCACGCCGCGCGAGGAGCGCAACCTGCTCGCCCGCATCCGCACCGAGCTGACCACGGCCTGGCAGACCGAGGAGTCGCCCGGTCAGCGTCCGCGGGTGCGGGACGAAGCGGAGCACGTCCTGTTCTATCTCTCCGACGTTTTGTACGGCGTGACGCCGGTGCTCGCCGAGATCACGGCAGAGGCCCTCGACCGCGTCTACGGATCCGGCGGTTCGGAGGACGCGGACGCCGGCGAAAACCCGGCAACGTCCGTCCGCTTCGCTTCCTGGGTGGGCGGGGACATGGACGGGAATCCCAACGTCGACGCCGGAACCGTCCTCGAGACGCTCGCCCGGCACCGTGCGGTCGTGCTCGCGCTCTACGAAGCCGATCTGCGGTCGCTGGCGCGCCGGCTGTCGCAGTCGCGTCCCGAGATCCCGTTCAGCCGGGCCGTTCGTCAGCTCCGCGCCGAGCTCGAGCAGCGGTTTCCCGATGCGGCCGGCCGCGTGTCTCCGCGGCACGAGGCGATGACGTACCGCGTCGTGCTCCAGCTCGTGGCACGGCGGGTCGCCGCCACGGACGCGGACGACGAGCGCGGATACGCCGGCCCCGAGGAGCTGCTGGCCGACCTGCGCACCGTCGAGGACAGCCTGGCGCACGGGGGTGGCCGTCACGCCGGCCTCCACGAGGTCCGGCGTCTGCGCCGGCGGGTCGAGGTGTTCGGCTTCCATCTCGCCGCCCTCGATCTGCGGCAGGACGCGCGCGAGCATCGGGACGTGCTCGCCGACCTGTTCGACGATCCCGACTGGTCGGAGCGAGACCCGGACGAGCGCGCCGCGCGCCTCCGCGATCTCCTGGCGGCCGGGCCGGCTGACACGCCCGCGTCCACCGACCGGTCGCGGCGCGCCCTCGAGGCGTTCCGGGCGATGGCGGAGGGACGCCGCCGATTCGGGCGCGAGGCGGTCGGGCCGTTCGTCATCAGCATGACGAGCGACGTGGACGACGTGCTGGCGGTCCTCTACCTGGCTCGCCGCGCCGGCCTCGGCGGCGGCGGACGTCTGCCGCTCGACGTGGTCCCGCTGCTCGAGACGGTGCCGGACCTCGAGCGGGCCGGTCCGTTTCTCGAACGCCTGCTCGACGACCCGGTGTACGGACCCCACCTGGCGGAGCGCGGCCGGCGGCAGATGGTGATGGTCGGGTATTCCGACTCCAGCAAGGACGGGGGGCTGTTCTCTTCCCGCTGGTCGCTGCACGAGGCCGAGGCGGCGCTCGCGCGCGTCGCCGAGGAGCGGGGCGTCGCCCTGACGGTCTTTCACGGCCGCGGCGGGACCGTCTCCCGGGGCGGCGGGAAGGTCGAAAACGCCCTGCGGACGGCGCCCCGGGGCAGCGTGAACCTCCTGCTGCGGCTGACCGAGCAGGGCGAAGTGATCGACACGAAGTACGGCCTGCCGAGCATCGCGCTGCGCGAGCTCGAGCGGATGGCCGGCGCCGTGGCCCTGCATCACACGGCGCCGTCCGAGTCCGTGCCCGACGCGTGGATCGACGCCGCCGCGCGAATCGCGCGGAGTAGCCGCGGCGCGTACCGGGACCTCGTCTACGAGACGCCGGAGTTCCCGGGCTTCTTTCGGGACGTCACGCCGATCGACGTCATCGAGCGGATGACGATCGGCTCGCGGCCGGCCTCGAGACGGGCGGGACGCGGGATCGGCGATCTGCGGGCGATCCCGTGGGTGTTCGCCTGGACCCAGACGCGAATCATCCTGCCGGGATGGTACGGCCTGGGCACCGGCCTGCAGGCGGCGGTCGAGGCACTGGGCGAGGCGGAGGCGGAACGGATGACCCGCTCGTGGAGCTTTCTCGAGGTGCTGCTCGACGACGTCGAGATGGTGCTGGCGAAGTCCGACCTCGAGATCGGGGCCCGGTACGTCGAGCAGCTCGGCGGCGAGGGAGCCCCCCGTCTGTTCGCGCGGATCCGCGAGGAGTTCGACCGCACCGTCGACCTGGTCCTGCGTCTGCGCGGCACGACGGAGCTCCTCGACGGCGAACCCGTCCTCCGCCGGTCGATCCGGCTCCGCAACCCGTACGTCGATCCGCTCAGCTACCTGCAGGTCGACCTGCTGCGGCGCTGGCGGCGGGACGACCGGCCCGACGGTCCCATGGCGGATGCGCTGCTCGAGACGGTGCAGGGGATCGCCCGCGGCCTCAAGAACACGGGGTGACCTGGGCCACGGTCTGTCTCCGGTCCGATGCCCTCGCGCCGCGGTGGCGCCTGGTTGAGGCCCTCGCCTAGTTTCGGATTCATGACGACGAGCGGAGGAGCGGAAGGGACGACGAGCTCCCGGAGCGGACAGATCGAGGCGAACCCGGGCGACGTGCTGCGCGAGGTGTTCGGGTACGACAGCTTCCGGCCCGGGCAGCGGCGGATCATCGACGCGGTGCTGCGCGGCGACGACTGTATCGGGGTCATGCCGACCGGCGCCGGAAAGTCGCTGACGTTTCAGCTCCCGGCCCGGGTTCTGCCCGGCGTCGTCCTCGTACTCTCGCCGCTCATCAGCCTGATGAAAGACCAGGTGGACGCGCTGCGGGCGCTCGGTTTCCGGGCCGCCGCGATCAATTCGGCGATGCCCGACGACGAGCGCCACGCGGCGCTCGAGGCCCTGAGCCGCGGCGAGCTCGAGCTCGCCTACCTGGCGCCCGAGGCGCTGGGAGCCGGGATGCGCCGCCGCCTGGCCGCCGCGCCCCTCTCGCTCATCGTCGTCGACGAGGCGCACTGCATCTCGCAGTGGGGACACGATTTTCGGCCTTCGTACCGCCGGCTGCGCGGACTGAAGAGAGAGCTCGGGGGACTGCCCGTCCTCGCCCTCACCGCCACCGCCACGCGCTCCGTGGCCGCCGACATCGTGCGACAGCTCGGCATGCGGAAGCCCGACGGCTTCAAGGGTTCGTTCTACCGGCCGAACCTCAAGCTCTACTGCCGAAAGAAGGGCACCGGAAACACGCGGCGCGAAATACTCGCGCTCGTTAAACGCCATGCCGGCGAGAGCGGGATCGTCTACTGCCTGTCGCGGCGCTCGACCGAGCGCATGGCCGGCTACCTGGTCGATCACGGCGTGTCGGCCGTGGCGTACCACGCGGGGCTGGACGACGAGAGCCGCGCCGACGCCCAGGAACGGTTCGCCCGCGACGAGGTCGACGTCGTCGTGGCGACCGTCGCGTTCGGGATGGGGATCGACAAGTCGAACGTCCGCTTCGTCATCCATCGCGACATGCCGCCCGACATCGAATCCTGGTACCAGGAGTTCGGCCGGGCCGGCCGGGACGGGCTGACCTCCGAGTGCGTCCTGTTCTATTCGTGGGCCGACGTGAAGGTGCGCGAGCGCTTTCTCGACGAGATCGAGGACGAGGACCAGCGCGAGTTCCGCCGTCGGGCGATGGTCCGGCTGTTTCGGCTGGCCGACGGGGCCGTCTGCCGGCACAAGGCGCTCGTGGCCCATTTCGACGAGGAGCTCGAGTCGTGCGGCCAGTCGTGCGACGTCTGCCTCGCCGCCGGCATCGAGGACCTGGTGGGCGACGTGGGCAAGGGGCGCGACCGTCGCCGTCGCCGGTCCCGGCGCGGCCGTCCGGCCGACGGGTCCTCCTCCGCGGCGTCGAGCCCGGTCGCCGACGCGGGCAGCCGCGACCCCTCGCACCCCGTGTTCCAGCGCCTGCGCGTGCTGCGCAAGCAACTGGCCGACGCCGAGGACGTGCCCGCCTACGTGATCTTCAGCGACCGCACGCTGTGGGACATGGTGGACCGACACCCGCGGTCGATGGTCGAGATGCTCGACGTGCACGGCGTCGGCGAGACGAAGCTGGAGCGCTACGGCCAGCAGTTCCTGGCGATGCTGGCGGGAGGCTGAGAGGCGGCAGTTGAGCCGGACCGCAGCTTGCGCCAGTTTGCGAGTCCCTTGTTCCTGCGAATCGAGGCCTTCATGCGAGCACGAGCCTCCGAATCAAACGTGCGGCGCCCGGCCGCCCCGGTCTGCGCGCTGATCCTGTCCCTCCTCGCCCCGGGCTGCGCGAGCGCCGGCAACCGTGCCGACGTCTCGGCGGTTGACTCCGGGTCTCCGAGCGGCGCCTCGACGTCCACCGACCACGACCTCCGTTACGGCACCCGGAACGGCGCCTGGACGTCGACCTACGAGGCGCCGGCCGCGCCGCCCACGCTGATCCGGGGCGGTACCGTGATGACGGCCGCCGGCGAGACGATCGAGGGGGGCGACGTCCTCCTCGTCGACGGGAAGATCGCCGCCGTCGGCCGCGGTCTCGACGCCCCGCCCGGGGCCGATGTCGTCGACGCTTCGGGCCGCTACGTGACGCCGGGCCTGATCGACACCCATTCGCACATGGGCGACTACCCGGATCCTGGCGTGGCCGCGCACTCCGACGGGAACGAGGCGACGGATCCGACCACCCCGCAGGTGTGGGCGGAGCATTCCGTCTGGCCGCAGGATCCGTCGTTCGCCCGGGCCCTCGCCGGCGGCGTCACCACGGTGCAGGTCCTGCCGGGCAGCGCCAACCTGATCGGCGGTCGCGGCGTGACGCTGAAGATGGTCCCCTCGACGAGCGTGCAGGGGATGATGTTCCCCGGCGCGCCGATGGCCGTGAAGATGGCCTGCGGGGAGAACCCGAAGCGCGTGTACCGGAACCGGGGCCCCTCGACCCGGATGGGGAACGTGGCCGGCTATCGCGCGGCGTTCATCCGCGCGCAGGAGTACCGCCGGAAGTGGGACGAATGGCTCGACGGAAACCGGAAGGACGATCCCCCCGCGCGCGATCTGGGGCTCGAGACCCTGGCCGAGGTGCTGCGCGGCGAGCTCTACCCGCACATCCACTGCTACCGGGCCGACGAACTGGTGCAGATGATCAACCTCGCCCGCGAATTCGGCTTCCACATCCGCTCGTTCCACCACGGCATCGAGGCCTACAAGGTGCGCGATCTGCTGGCCGCGGATTCGATCGGCGCCTCCGTCTGGTACAACTGGTGGGGCTTCAAGATGGAGGCGTTCGACGCGATTCCGGAGAACCTCGCCCTCCTCACCGAGGCGGGCGTGCCGGCGATCCTGCACACCGACGACGACATGGGCGTGCAGCTGATGAACCAGGACGCGGCCCGGGCGATGTACGCCGGCCGCGAGGCGGGGATCGACGTGTCCCGCGACCAGGCGCTGCGCTGGATCACGGCGAACCCCGCCTGGGCGCTCGGGCTCGCCGACCGGACCGGCACGCTGGAGCCGGGCAAGAACGCCGACGTGGTCGTGTGGTCCGGCGACCCGTTCAGCGTCTACTCGAAGGCCGACCGGGTCTACATCGACGGGGTGTTGCGCCTCGACCGATTGCACGACGACGGGACGCCGCGCAGCGACTTCGAACTCGGGATCCTGCCCGGGCGCGCCGAGCCGAGAGGAGCGAACCGATGAACCGACTCCGGACGCTTGCGGTAGCGGGCGCTCTCGCGATCCCGGCACTGGCGGGCCCGGCGGCGGCGCAGACCGTCGCGATCACGGGCGCTACGGTCCACACGATCGCGGGACCGCCGATCGAGGGCGCCACCGTGCTGATCCGCGACGGCCGGATCGCGGCGGTCGGCGCCGCCGTGCCGATCCCGGCGGACGCGCAACGGGTCGATGCGGCGGGGCGGGTCGTGACCCCGGGGTTCATCGACGTCGGCTCGAACCTCGGCCTCGTCGAAGTCGGCGCCGTCGGCGATACACGCGACTACGTCATGAGCGAACCGGACCCGATCCGGGCCGCCTTCGACGTGGTGGACGGGATCAACCCGAACTCGAGCCTGATTCCGGTGAACCGCCTGCAGGGCGTCACGACGGCGCTCACCTCGCCGGCCGGCGGGTTGATCGCCGGGCAGGCCGCGCTCATCGACCTCGCGGGAGCCCGCGTGAGCGACCTGCTGGTGCGTCCGCGGGCCGCGATGGTGGCGAGCTTCGACCCCGGCGACGCCGACGGGGCCCGCGGCGCCGTGTCGCTGCGCCTGCGCGAGGTGCTCGACGACGCCCGCTTCTGGCGCGACAACCGGGCGTCCTATGACCGCGGCGCCGCCCGCACGCTCGCGGCGTCCCGTCTCGATCTCGAGGCGCTGCAGCCCGTGCTGGCGGGCGAGATGCCGCTGGTCGTGGGCGTCGACCGGGCCTCCGACATCGAGGCGGTGCTGCGCATCGCCGACGAGTACGGTCTCGACCTCGTCATCCGCGGCGGCGCGGAGGCATGGATGGTCGCCGACGAGCTGGCGGCGGCGGACGTGCCGGTCATCGTGAAGCCGCTCACCGACGCCCCGACGAGCTTCGCGCGGCTCGGCGCCCGGTTCGACAACGCGGCCCTCCTGCGGGACGCGGGCGTCCGGATCATGCTCACATCATTCGAGACGCACCGATCCGGCGACCTGGCATGGGAGGCCGGCAACGCGGTGCGGAACGGGCTCGACTGGGCGGAGGCGCTGCGGGCGGTCACTCTTACGCCGGCCGAGGTGTTCGGCATCGACGGAGAGTACGGCTCGATCGAACCCGGCAAGGTGGCCGACCTGGTGATCTGGTCGGGCGATCCGCTGGAGCTCTCGGGCCGCCCCGTGCGCGTGATGATCCGCGGCGAGTTCGTGCCCTGGACGTCCCGGCAGCGCGAGCTGTTCGAGCGCTACCGAGAGTTGCCGGCCCGCTGACCCCGGTTCTCCGGAGCGCCGCGAGGCTCCGGGCTCATCCGACCGGCGGCGGCACCTGCGCCAGGGCGACGGCCACGAGCACGACGACCACCACCACGATGAGCTCGAGCCGCACGCTGCGTCGCAGTGGCGTCGGGCCGGCCTCCCCGTGCGTCTCCGCGACCAGCGCCGGGATGAGCCGGAACTTGTTGTAGGCGCCGAAGCCCACGAGCGCCAGGAACCCTCCCGTCTTGGCGAGCAGCAGGTAGCCGTAGGTCGAGGAAAACAGGGCGCCGATCGAAGGCAGGTAGAGGACGTCCTGGACGACGCCCGTGACCAGGATCGTCGTCGAGGCGAGCAGGGCCGCCGAAGAGACGCGCAGCGCGATCCGCGGGAACGTCCATCCCACGTCGGGTCCCGGTTGCCCGGGCTCTATCCGCGACGGCCAGATGCCGAGCAGCAGGATCCCGCCGGTCCAGACCGCGGCGGCCCCCAGGTGCAGGCCATTGGCCGGCAGCGATATCAGCGGATCGATCGACGCCTGGTGGCCACCGAGCGCGCCCACGACCACGGCGAGCATCCCCACGAACGCGCCGAACCGCACCGCGTGCGTCCCCGTGAACACGAGGAAGGCGAGAGCCGCGAGCGCGACCTGGGCCGCGACGACCGCCCCGGACCTCGTATCGAGCACCGCCGACAGCGTTCCGGCGAGATCCGTCCCGGGGACGCGGACCTGGGCGAGCCACAGCACCGCGTCCAGCGCCAGCAGGACGGTGGCGCCGAGACCGAGAACGGAGGTGAGCCGATGCGTCCGCGGCTCGTCGAGGATCGTCGTGCCCATTCCGAACCAGAGCAGGCCGGCGAAGCCGAGCAGACAGAGCATGCCGATACCGCCGACGGCGAGCCGGGCCGTGGACGGCGCCACCGGTCGAGTCTCCGGCTCCTCGCGCGCGCCCGGCGCGCTCTCGCCCGAACCCGCGACCGAGTCCGGCCCCGCGCCGGCTTCCCGGCCAGCCGGCGCGGAGAGGCGGACGGTGAACGGGATCGTACCCGACACCTGGTGGCCGTCCACGGACACGGTCCGCCATTCCAGCCGCTGCGGTCCGTCCGCCGCGGGCGGCGCCGACGCGATGAGGACTTCGGGCTGGTCGTCGGGGGCGGAGACCTCGAGGGAAAGGGTGTCGCCCGCCGGCCCGAACCAGCGAATGCTGCTCAGCTTCGGCTCCACCGGCTCGCTGAACACGAGTACGACAGTCTCGAGAGGCGTCGCGAGAGTCGTGTCCCGGGCCGGCGTCGACTCCTTCAACTCGGTGTGCAGCTCGGGCCGTGAATCGATGGAGGGCGGCCGGAATCCGGTGACCACGAGGATCAACCCGACGACCGCCGCGAGTGATGCGACTCTTTTCATAAGACTCCCCGGGGGATACGCGACGCTGCAGCATCCTATGCCGCCGCAGCCGCGACGGGCAATCGGCCAATCCCCGGAGACGGCCTCATTTGCGCCTTTCCGGGCCGGGCAGAGGCACGGCCCTTGCACGCCGTATCGGCGTTGCCGCACACCGCGGATCGTCGCAGGTTGGCGAGCGGTCCGCGCGATTCCCGAGACGCCGGCGAGGTAGAAAGCAGATGCGACTTCCCAGAAACCGCGTGGCGCTCCTGTCGAGCGTGCTGCTCGCGGGCGCCTGTGCCGGGTACTCCGGGCCGGCTCCGATGCGCACGGTCGAGGCGGGCTGGCGCCAGGAAGGCGAGGCGTCGTGGTACGGCCCCGGCTTCGACGGAAAGCGTACGGCATCCGGCGAGGTCTATGACATGGACGACCTCACCGCCGCCCACCGCGAGCTGCCGTTCGGCTCGCTCGTCAGGGTCGTCAACCTCGACAACGGGCTCGAGACGCAAGTGCGGATCAACGACCGCGGACCGTTCGCGCGTGGGCGGGTGCTGGACCTGTCGCGGGCCGCCGCCCGCGAGATCGATATGCTGGCCTCGGGAACCGCCCGGGTCCGCATCGAGGTGCTCTCTTCCGACGCTCCACCGCCCGCCGGGGACGCGCCGGCCGACCAGGTCGCGATTCCCACGAGCTGCACGCTCGTGCAGGTGGGCGCGTATCGGGAACGAAGGAACGCCGCCGAGATGGTGCGGCGCCTCGAGGCGCGCGGCGAGCCCGTGAGGGAGCTGCAGGGCGGGGACGGGATCACCCGCGTGCTTATCGGGCCCTACGGGAGCGAAGCCGAGACTCGCTTGATCCTCGAGCGCTACGACGGCCTGCTGAAGCCCTGCGGCGGCTGATTCGGGGGTGATCGCGCCGCGGCCTCCGCTGTGCGGTTGCGAGGGCGTCCGCGTCGGTTTCTAATCCCCGCATGCAGGCGATCGCCGTTTCTCCCCAGGGAGCCACCGAACCGGCCGCGGCCTTTCTCCAGGCGGCCGTCACCGTCGGGGTGGCGCTCGTCTGCCTGTACCTCTACCTGCGATACCGCAGGACCCACTTCGCCGTGTGGGCGATCGCCTGGACGGCCTATGCGGTCCGGCTGGGTGCGATCATCTGTTTTCTGCTGACCAACAGGCCTTTCTGGCTGTTCGCGCACCAGGTGCTGACCGGCTGGACCGCGGTGGCGTTCCTGTTCGCGGCGGTTTCCTTTTCCCGGCCGCTGCGCTGGCGCCCGGCCTACCTGCTCCTGCTCCTGTTCCCGCCGGTCTGGTCCTACGTGGCGATCTACCGCCTCGATCACTTCCTCCTGGCGGCCGGCCCCGCCGTGGTCTTCCTGGCGATCGCCACTGCGTGGACGGGCCTCGTGCTCTGGCGCTATCACCGCCAGGTCCGGTCGTTCCCGGCCGCGATGACGGCGGCGGCCTTCCTGCTCTGGAGCCTTCACCACCTCGACTACCCCTTCCTGCGGGCCCGCGGCGCATGGAATCCGTGGGGCTATTACCTCGACATTCTGTTCGCCCTCGCCATCGGGGCCGGCATCGTGCTGCTGGTGATCGACGACCAGCACCGCGGGCTCAGCGTGCTGTCACGGCTGTCCGGCGACCTGCAGGGCGAACGGCGCGAGGAGCCGCTCCTGCACGCCCTGCTGGCCCGGCCGCTGACGCTGCCGGCGGTGGAGGGGAGCGCGATGTACAGCTTCGTGGAGGGACGCTTCGTTCAAGGGGCGGGCGCGTGCGCCGACTGGGAGGGCCGGGCGCCGACCGCCGGCACGGCCGAGGACCTCGAGGGCATGCGCGATTCCGGGCTGCCCGCGGAGCTCGCGGGGGTGGCTGTCGAGGGCGAGCCGCCCGGGCGCCATCCGTTCGTCGCCGCGCTCCCGGTGTTTCGCGGCCCCCGCCTCGAGGAGGCGCTGGTCGTGGTGGGGAGCGCCCGCAACTCGTTCGCGGCGCTCGACGAGCCGTTCCTCGTGGCACTCGGCCACCAGGTGGGAGCTGCCATGGCGAACGCCGAGCTCACCGACGGCCTGGAGCACCGGAAGGCGGAGCTCGAGCGGCTCGCCGCCCGGATGGTCCACCAGCACGAGGAAGAACGCCGCCGGCTGTACCGTGAGCTCCACGACGAGAGCGCCCAGGTGTTCGCGGCTCTCAAGCTGCAGTTGGGGGTGGTGCGCGAGGCGCCGGGCCCGCGGCGGGAGGAAGCGATCGAGCGCGCCGAGGCGCTCGTGCGCTCCGGAATCCAGTCGATCCGCAATGCCGCCCGCGAGCTCCGGCCGGCCCTGCTCGACGACCTCGGCCTGATCCCCGCGCTCCGCGCGCTCACCGACGACTTCGCCCACACGACCGACCTGTCGGTCAGCGCGGAACTCGTGCCGGCGGAAGGCCTGTCCGCCGACGCAGAGCTGGCCCTCTACCGTTCCCTGCAGGAGGGGCTGAGCAACGTGGCGCGGCATGCGCAGGGGGTGACCCGGGTCGAGGTCCGGTTGGGCGAAGAACCCGACGCGGTCGTTCTCGAAGTCCGTGACGACGGAGCCGGCGAGGCGACGGAGGGCGGCCAACGCAGCGGCACGGGCCTGCTGGGGATGCGGGAGCGCATCGCGCCCCTCGGCGGTTCCGTCGACCTGCGCCGCACGGCCGACGGGGCCCGCCTCACGGTCCGCATTCCGCGCGGGAAGGCCGCATGAACGACCGGGCGGAACGCGGGGACACTATCCGGATCGTGGTGGCCGACGATCATGCCGTGGTGCGGGAGGGCGTCCGGCGGGTGCTCGACGACGAGCCGGGGTTCTCCGTGGTGGGCGAGGCTTCGACGGGGCGCGAGGTCCTCCGCGTGATCGAAGAGTCGGACCCGGACGTCGTCCTCCTCGATCTCGGACTTCCCGACATCGGCGGGCTCGAGATCGTACGCCGGTTGAGACAGGCGGGCCCCGACCCCCGGCTGCTGATCCTCAGCATGCACGACGAGAAGGAATACGTGGTGCGGGCGGCCAGCGCCGGAGTGGACGGCTATCTGCTGAAGGACGAGGCCGAGCCGAAGATGCTCCGCGCGGCGGTGCGCGCCGTGTACGGGGGCGACTCCTACTTCAGCGCCACGGCCGCCTCGGCTCTCGCCGGGGCCGTGCGCTCCCGGTCGGAGGTCGCGGCCGAGCCGGACCCGCTCGACCAGCTGACCGACCGCGAAACCGAGGTCCTCTGCCTCGTGGCGTCCGGCCGCACCAACAAGGAGATGGCGGCCGAGCTCGGCATCAGTCCGCGGACCGTCGAGACCCATCGCGAGAACCTGATGAGAAAACTCTCCATCCACTCCATCGCCGGTTTGACCCGCTTCGCCCTCGAGAGGGACCTGCTCGGCGGCGATTGAGCGCCGCGACTCCGTAAAACTACGGAGGTCCGTTCCGTAGACTTCCGAATTACGCCGGGTACGACCTGCCCGCACCTTCTTTTCCAGCCGGTGATCGCCCCCCCCGCAAGCGGCGCGTTTCACCAGATCGACGAAACCGCTCCGGCAACGGAACGATTCGGAATAGACAGATCATGAACTCACGCCACTTCTTCGCGGCGCTGATGACGGGCGTCCTGCTCGGGACCCCCCTGGCCGCTTCGGCGGCACCGCAGCAGGATGCCCCGTCTCAGCAAGCCGATTCGACCCGGGCCGACACGCTGGCCTACATCCTCAATCCGCTCAACATCACGGCTCTGCGAACGCCGAAGCGGATCTTCTCGACGGCGGCGCCCGTCTCAGTGGTCGACTCGACCACGATCCAGGACGAGCGCCCGACGACGGCGGCCGAGGCGATCAACGATCTGCCCGGCGTCGACATCAACGGAGTCGGCCCCAACCAGCAGCGTCCCACGATCCGCGGCCAGCGCGGCCAGCGGATCCTGCTGCTCGAAGACGGGCTGCGGCTCAACAACGCCCGTCGGCAGGCCGATTTCGGCGAGCTCCCGGCGATCGTGGACATCAGCCGGGTCGACCGGATCGAAGTGGTCCGCGGCCCGGCCTCCGTACTGTACGGCTCGGACGCGATCGGCGGCGTGGTGAACCTGATCACCGGCGAGGCGCCGCCGGCCGACATGGGCGACGTGTTCGGCGGCAAGGCGACGTTCAGCTATCGATCGTCGGGCGACCAGGCATGGCCCTCCGCCGACGTCTGGGGACGCAGCGGCAAGGTCGGATTCCGCGCGTCCGCCTCGTACCGGAACGCCGACGACTATCATGCCGCCTCGGGCGACTTCGGCGACATCTCGCTGGGAGACGACGTGACGGTGTTCGGGACGGGCGTGGAGGATTCCAACCTCGGCCTGTTTCTCGACTACCAGCTCGGAGATCGCCAGAAGGTCTACGCCGAAGTGGACCGCTACCGGGCCGACGACGCCGGCTTCGGCTTCGTTCAGCCGTCGGCGATCGGCGACGAGAGCGGCCTGACGATCGACATCAAGTATCCGAAGCAGACCGTTTCGAAGGTGAAGGCCGGCTACCGGGCGTCCGACATGACGCTGCCCGTGGCCGACCGGGTCGACGCCAGCGTCTACTACATGGACAACGAGCGCGACTTCAACTTCAACGTGTTCATCCCGTTCGGCGCGCCGGGCACCGGCGTCTCGACCGAGCAGCGCAACTTCACCGACCTCGAGACGTTCGGGCTTCGTCTCGAGGCCGCGAAGCTCCTGTTCGGCCGGCACCTGCTGACCTACGGGATGGACTACTATCACGACGATTCGAGCAACACCGACCAGGTGACGACGTCCGTCGTCCCGTTCCCCGGGGCCGAGCCGTCCACCGAGGTCGACGATACGCCGACGGTGCCATACGCCACCTACGACAAGCTGGGACTCTTCGCCCAGACCGAGTTCGAGCTCGGCGAGCGAGCCGCGGTGATCGTAGGCGGACGCTGGCAGACTTTCGGCGCCACCCCACAACCGACGCCCGGTCTCGATCAGCTGCCCGGGGACGCCCGTGAGAGCACGGTCGTGGCAGCCGCGAACGGGCTGGTGGAGGTGGCGCCCAACCTCAATCTGGTCGGGTCGGTGGGCCGAGGCTTCCGCGCGCCGAACCTGATCGAGCTCTTCTTCAACGGGGCGGTGCCCGAAGGAAACGGCTACCAGGTCTCGAATCCGGAGCTGAAGCCGGAGACGAGCTGGAACGTGGACGCCGGCTTCAAGTACCGGCGCTCCGACGTCGCGTTCGAGGGCTACTACTTCCGCACGTGGCTGCACGACGGTATCCGCATCGCGGCCACGGGAGATTCGGTCGGGCCGTTCCCCGCGTTCCAGAACGTGAACGTCGAGAGCCTCACGCTGCAGGGCGTCGAGCTGGTGGCGCGCTACCAGATTCTCGATCCGCTGCAGATCGGCGGGACGTTCACCTGGCTCGACGGAACCGACAACACGCAGGACAACTCCCAGAACAATCCCCTTTCGGACACGTACTCCAGCCGGATCACCGGCGAGCTGACCTACCGCCGTCCTTCGGGCCGCTGGTGGGCCGAGTACCAGGTTCGGCACCAGGGGGCCCAGAAGGACGCCGACTTCGTGATCGGCACCCCGATCGGCGACGAGCTGCCGGCCTTCACGGTCATGAACCTGCGCGGCGGCGTGCAGCTGTTCGACTTCGGCGGGACGAGCAACGAGCTCGTGCTCGGCGTGGAGAACCTGACCGACCGGCTGTACGCGGAATTCGCCAACGCGACGTTCTTCCGGCCCGCACCGGGGCGCACGCTCCTGCTGAGCTGGACCACCCGCTTCTGAGGCCGGAGGGCAATCATGCGGACCTTCGTCCACTACATTCCGATCGCCACCAGCCTGTTCTCGTTGTGGTTCTCCACCGTGCTGTTCCGGCGCTGGAAGGCCCGGGGCGGGCGCCACCTGTTCTGGTGGGGCCTCGGCGCCCTGATGTACGGGATCGGGACGATCACCGAGTCGCTCACGACGCTGATCGGCTGGCATGAGCCGGTGTTCCGCGCGTGGTACATCTCCGGGGCGCTCCTGGGCGGCGCTCCGCTCGCCCAGGGCACGGTCTACCTGCTCCTCTCCCGGAAGACGGCCGACCGGCTCACCGCGGCGCTCGTCACCGTCGTCGCTGTCGCCGCGACCTGCGTACTGCTGACCCCGATCGACACGTCGCTCGTCGAGCCCCATCGGCTCAGCGGTGCCGTGATGGAGTGGTCGTGGGTGCGCGCCTTCAGCCCGTTCGTGAACCTGTACGCGGCCGTCTTCCTGATCGGCGGCGCGATCCTCTCCGCCGTCCGCTACCGGAAGATCGAGGGGATGGAGCGGCGGGTGCTCGGGAACTGGCTGATCGCGGCGGGCGCGCTGCTGCCCGGCATCGGCGGCACCTTCACCCGCTTCGGGCACGTCGAGGTGCTCTACGTCACCGAGTTCATCGGGATCCTGTTGATCTACTTCGGGTTCCGGTTCAACATTTCGACCGGTCGCAGCCCGCTCGCCGACCGTTCGCGCGAGGCGGCCGAAGCCGCCTGAGCTCCTCGGGCCCGGCCGGGCCCGAGCCCTCGCGCAGCTCGCGCGGGAGCGGCGAACCCGCGCGACACTACCGGGTACTCGGAGGCACGGAACGACGGCCAAGACCTGTTACGTTCCGTGAGCACGGAACGTTGAACCGGGTGAACCCGACTTCGATCGAGCCTCCAAGGAGATCATTGATGTCCGCACGTCGTGCCGTCCGCTCCGCCGGTCTGCGATCCGCCGGCCTGCTCGCTGCGGCCCTGCTCCTCGCTTCGGGCCTCGCGCCGGAATCGGCCCGGGCCCAGTACTTCGGGCGCAACAAGGTCCAGTACGACAGCTTCGACTTCCAGGTGCTCGAGACCGAGCACTTCGACATCTACTACTACGAGGACGCGTCGGGCGTCATCGACGAGGCGGGGAGGATGGCCGAGCGCTGGTACGCCCGGATCTCCCGCCTCATGGATCATCAGCTCCGTGGCCGCCAGCCGCTCATCCTCTACACGAGCCACCCGGATTTCGAGCAGACGAACGCCCTGTTCGGCGACATCGGCGAGGCGACCGGGGGTGCGACCGAGGCGTTGAAGCGTCGCATCGTGCTTCCGCTGGCGGGGCCGCTCAACGAGTCCGATCACGTCATCGGCCACGAGCTGGTGCATGCCTTCCAGTATGACATGACCACGGCGCCGGGTAGCGGGATCGGCTTCCAGGGTCCACGCGCCCTCGCGCTGCCGCTGTGGTTCATCGAGGGGATGGCCGAATACCTGTCGCTGGGCCCCGTCGACCCGAACACCGCGATGTGGATGCGCGACGCCGCCGCCTGCGGCTGCAAGCTGCCGACGCTGCGTGATCTGCGCAGCAACAAGTACTTCCCGTACCGTTGGGGCCAGGCGTTCTGGGCCTACGTGGCGGGCGAGTACGGAGACGAGACGGTCGGGAAGATCTTCAAGGTCGCCGGGCGGACCGGCGATCCGCAGGCGGCGATCCAGACCGTGCTGCAGCGCCCGGTCGACGCGGTGATCTCCGACTGGCACCAGTCGATCATCGACATGTACACGCCGCTCGCCGGCTCCGGCGTCATCGCCGCGATTCCGCTGCGCTACACGCCGATTCCGGAAGCCGACTCGGTGAGGAAGGCCGAGGAGAAGCAACCGGCCGTGAACCGGGATTCGCTGAAGGAGGCGGCCGCCGATGCGCTGCGTGCGCAGAACGATCCGGCCCGTGAGCTGATCTCGGAACGGACGACGGGCGGCCGAATCAACGTCTCGCCGTCGCTGAGTCCGGACGGGAGCCGGGTCGCCTTCCTGTCCGAGAAGACGCGCTTCTCGATCGAGATGTTCATCGCCGACGCCGAGACCGGGGAGATTCGGCGCAAGCTCACGAAGACGGCGACCGACCCGCACTTCGAGAGCCTCCAGTTCATCAACTCTTCGGGGGCGTGGCGTCCGGACGGGCGCGCGTTCGCCTTCGCCACGGTCGTGCAGGGGGATCCCGCGATCACGGTCGTGAACCCGGAGAACGGCGACAAGCTGCAGGAGATCCGGTTCCCCAGTCTCGGCGAGATCTATACGCCGTCCTACTCTCCGGACGGCCGCCGGCTCGTGTTCGCCGCGGTGGTCGACGGGTACACCGATCTGTTCGTCGTCGATCTCCAGACGGAGCAGCTGCGCCGGCTGACGAACGACCTGTACTCCGACCTCCAGCCCACCTGGTCGCCCGACGGCGACCGGATCGCCTTCGTCACCGACCGGTTCGGCACCGATCTCGCGACGCTGACCTACGGCGACTACCGGCTCGGCCTGATTCCCGCCGACGGCGGGGCGCCCACCGAGCTTCCCGGCTTCGACCGCGGCAAGCACGTCGATCCGCAGTGGGCGGGCGACGGCCAGAGCCTCTACTTCGTGTCCGACGCCGACGGCATCAGCAACGTCTATCGATACGACTTCGAGGACGGGCAGATGTACCGGGTCACGAACCTGTATACGGGCGTCAGCGGGATTACCGCGCTCAGCCCCACGCTCACCGTCGCCCGATCGGGCAACCGACTCGTCTACACGGCCTATCAGCTCGGCAACCAGGACCTGTACGCGATCGACGATCCGGCCGAGATGCGCGGACAGCCGGTCGCCCTGACCGTCGCCGACGCCAGCCCCGAGGTCCTGCCGCCGCCGGATCGCGAGGAGGGTCTGCTCAACGTCCTGCTCGACGAACCGCAGCTCGGTCTACCGGACACGATCACGTTCGATCGACATGACTACGAGGCGGGCCTGACGCTCGACTACGTGAGCCAGCCGCAGGTCGGCGCCGGCGTCGACCGCTTCGGCACCGTGTTCGCCGGCGGGATCTCGATGTACTTCAGCGACATGCTGGGGAACCGGAATCTGAGCGCCCTGGCGAACATCAACTCGTCGTACGGGAGCCTGATCCGCTCGTCCACGCTCGTCGGCGCGTACGAGAACCGGCGCACCCGTTGGAACTGGGGGTTCCAGGCCGGACAGATCCCGTACCTGACGCGCCGGATTTCCACCCGGGCGTTCGTCGACGGGTACGAGCAGACCGAGCTGCTCCAGTGGCAGATCAGCCGCCAGCTCACGGCCGGCCTGAATTATCCGTTCAGCCGCAGCTTCCGGTGGGAAGTCTCGGCCGGCTACCAGAACATCGACTTCGCCTATGAACAGCGGACGCGGTTCTACAACCTGGCCGGCAACCTGGTGGGCGAGGACAAGCAGGACTTTCCCGCGCCGAGCTCACTGAACCTCGCGATCGGCTCGACGGCCCTCGTCTACGACAACACGATCTTCGGCGGCGTGGGACCGATCCTCGGGCAGCGGTACCGGCTCGAGGTCGCGCCCCGGTTCGGAAGCCTCGACTACAACAACGTCCTCATCGACGTCCGGAAGTACGTCATGCCGGTGCGGCCGCTGACGCTGGCGGGGCGCGTGCTCCACTTCGGGCGCTATGGCGCCGACGCCGAGGACCCGCGCCTGAACGAGCTGTACCTGGGCTACGGCAGCCTGATCCGCGGCTACAACGACGGGTCGTTCGGGTTCGAGGAATGTGGCGGCAACCTCAACGCCAACGGCACGTGTCCCGTGTTCGACCAGCTGTTCGGTAGCCGGCTGGCGCTCGCGAACGTCGAGCTCCGCCTGCCGCTGCTGGGCTACTACGGGATCATCGAGTCACCCGGCGTGCCGCCCCTCGAGCTCGCCGCCTTCTTCGACGCCGGGACGGCGTGGACGAAGGCAGAGGACAGCGAGCTGTTCGGGGGAGACCGGGCGGTGGTGACGAGTCACGGGGTCGCGGCCCGTCTCAACCTGCTGGGGCTGCTCGTGGTCGAGCTCGACTACGTGCACCCGAACGACCGGCCGCTGAAGGGCTGGTACTGGCAGTTCAACCTGGTTCCAGCTTTTTAGTAATACGGGTTGGCGCCGGCGGCGTGGTTGGTGACGTCCTGGATGTCGGTGATCTCGGGGATGGCTTCGCCCAGGATGCGCCGGATTCCCTGTGACAGGGTGACCGAGGCCATCCCGCAGCCCTGGCAGCCGCCGCTCATCTTCAGGTAGACGACGGTCTCGCGTACGTCGACGAGGCTCACCGAGCCGCCGTGCGACGCGATGCCGGGATTGATCTGTGTGTCGATCACGTGACGCACCCGGTCGGCGAGATCGCCCGTCGGCGCTTCGGAGCCGATCGGCCGCAGGTTCGGGCTGTCGACCTTGAACCCGCTGCCCGCCATCGACTCCACCCAGTCGACGGTCGCCCCGTCCAGCAGCTCGACGCTGCTCGTGGGCACCACGACGCGGAATCCCTCGGCGTCGAAGCTCGCGTCGTCCGGGGCCTGCTCGGCCTCCGTGACCAGGGCGAGGTCGTAGCGCGGCGCCAGGGGGCTCGAGTCGAGCACCTCGATGCGCACGGCGAGGTCTTCGGGTTCCTGTTCGAGATACGAGACGACGTGGCGTCTCGCGGCGTCGGTGAACTTGATCACTCGTCCATCATCCATTTCGTCGTCAGCTGCCCCACATCGCGCGCAGGGCGAACCAGAGGTTGGCGGGGCGCTCGGCCATCCGCCGCATGAAATACGAATACCACTGCGATCCGTACGGCAGGTAAATTCTCATCGGCCAGCCGTCAGCGGTCAGCGACTGCTGCAGCTCGCGGCGCACACCGTACAGCATCTGCAACTCATACGCCTCGCGCGGAGTTCCGTTCGACCGGATGTGCGCGAGAGCGGCCTCGATCATCCGCTCGTCGTGCGTGGCGATCGCCGTCGGCGCCCCGCCGTCGAGCAGCATCTTGACCAGCCGAACGTAGCTCGCGTCCACGTCGGCGCGATCCTGGAAGGCCACGGAGGCCGGCTCCTGGTAAGCACCCTTGCACAGCCTCACCGGGGCGCCGAGCGCCACGAGTCGCTCGACGTCTGCCTCGCTGCGCTTCAGATACGACTGGATGACGATGCCCACGTTGGAGTGCCGCTCGAACACGTCGTAGAAGATGTCGAGCGTCCGCTGCGTGTAGGCGGAGCCTTCCATGTCGATGCGCACGAAGTTCCCGAGCTCGGCGGCGCGGCCGACGATCCGCTCGAGGTTGCCCCGGCAGAAGTCGGTGTCGATGTCGAGGCCGAGCTGCGTGAGCTTGAGCGAGATCGTCGTTTCGGCCTCGCTCGCCGCGATGAGGTCGAGGCTGCGCGCGTACTCGTCCGCCGCCGCCTCGGCTTCGGATCGATCGCTCACGCTCTCGCCCAGCAGATCGAGGGTGACCCGGAAGCCGGCGCGGTTCAGCTCGGCGGCCGTCGCCAGGGCCACGTCGTGGGTCTCGCCGGCCACGAACTTCGTCGCGGCGTCGCGGGCGAACGGCAGCTTGAACAGGACGTCGCGAAGGTCGTCCTTCTCGCTGAGCCACAGCAGGGCGGGTCGGAGGAGCATGCGGTCCGTCCGGGTTCAGGGAAGGGGGGTCAAGCCGACCGCTGCGCCAGGCGGGCCCGAAACTCGTCGACGCCGAACAGGGAGACCACGTCGAATCCCGCTTCGCGGATCGCCTCGGCGCCGCCCTCCTGCCGGTCCACCGCGGCGAGCACCCCGATGATCGATCCCTGTTCTTCGCGCACTGCTTCGCACGCCTGCAACGCGGAGCCGCCCGTCGTGATCACGTCCTCGACGACGACCACCCGGGCCCCCGACTCGAAGCAGCCCTCGATTCGTCGGCCCGTCCCGTGCCGCTTGGCGCGCTTGCGCACCGAAAAGGCGTGCATCGGCGTGCCGCGGCGAAAGCTCTCACCGGCCAGCGCGTAGGAGATCGGATCCGCGCCCATCGTCAGGCCGCCGACGACGTCGGGCTGCCACCCGGCATCCCGGAGCGTGTCGCATCCGACCTGGCCGAGCAGCACCTGGCCCTCGGCGTGCATGGTCGTGGTGCGGCAGTCGATGTAGAAATCGCTCTTTCGACCCGAGGCGAGCGTGAAGTCGCCCAGCCGGAACGAACGTTCCAGGAACAGGTCGAGCAGCCGGTCACGAGCATTCATGGCAGATTCCGAACACCTTGATCTGGCGTGTGATGGCCTCGAAGCCGGCGTCGCGGGCCACTTCTTCGAGCGCCATCTCGAGCTCCGGGTGGCGGAACTGCGTGACCTCGCCGCACGAGGTGCAAATCATGTGGTCGTACTGCGCCGCGCCGATCTGCATCTGGTAGCGCTTGAAGCCCTCGTCGAAGTCGTGCTCCGTGGCGAGCCCGAGCTCGACGAGCAGGGCCAGCGTCCGGTACACCGTCGCCTTGCCGATCTGCTCGCCGCGGTCGCGCAGCTCCTCGGACACTTCGTCGGCCGACAGGTGACGCGCGGTCTCGAACAGCACCCGTGCCACCGATTCCCGTTGCTGGGTGAACGGGAGCTCGCGCTCGCGCAGCTCGCCGCGGAGGACTTCCATCATCACCGCGGCGCAGCCGAGGGGCGGACGGGTCGGGACCAGGTTCGATGTGCTGCCGGACATGTCGTGGGCTCGAGGGCGGACGTGCATTCTCAACGAGGTGAGAATCTAGCTCCCGGCGCGCCGCGGCTCAATGCGCGGATCGGTGCGCCGTGCCCCGGGTATGTCCGGCTTGCGAGCGGGCGAGCCCCGCGCATCTTGGAATCCCGGGCGGTGCCCGAAGCCGCCCGGGAATCGTGACTCGAACACGGATGACGTGATGAAGATTCGCAGGACCGTCTGGGGGATCATCGTGGTCGCGGCCGCGGCCGGCAGCGCCTGCGGGCAGGGAGACGCGTCCGGGGACGCGCCGGCGTCGGTTCTGACCTCGGAACAGGCCGGACAGGCGTCGAACGGCGCTCCGCGTCCGGGGGCCGGCGGCGTGGTGCGCACCACCACCCTCCAGGTAGGCGGCGTGGCCGTCGACGCGGAGATCGCCGATACGCCGGCGCTCCGCGAGCACGGGCTCATGGAGAGAGACTCGTTGCCCGAGAACCACGGGATGCTGTTCGTCTATCCGGACGAGCGCTCCCTGTCCTTCTGGATGCGCAACACGCCGATCGACCTCGACATCGCGTTCATGGATCGCACCGGCACGATCCTGAACATCGCCACGATGAAGGCGAACGACGACTCCAGCCACGTGTCCGAGGGCCCCGCCATGTATGCGCTCGAGATGGAGGCCGGCTGGTTCGAGGCCAACGGGATCGAGGCCGGGACCCGGGTGAAGCTGTAGAACGAAGACCTGCCGACGACGAAGGGGACCACGGAAGCGATGACTGACGATACTCGCGTAGAGACCGACTCGATGGGCGAGGTCCGCATTCCCGCGGACCGACTCTACGGCGCGCAGACGGAACGGGCGCGCCAGAACTTTCCGATCAGCAAGCTGCGATTCCCGCGGCGTTTCCTCTGGGCCCTGGCCACCGTGAAGCGCGCCGCCGCCGACACGAACGAGGCGCTGGGGCTGCTGGACCACGAGCGCGCCGACGCGATCCGCCGCGCGACGGACGAGATGCGGGAGGGGGAGCTCGACGACGACTTCCCGCTCGACATCT
>JASFRN010000010.1:0-45000 GCA_050114915.1 Gemmatimonadales bacterium
CCGCGGTGCACCTCGGCTGGCACGACGCGGCCCTCGAGACCGTGTACGTGGATTCCGAGATGACGCAGCCGTTCACGGGCAGCGTGAACCCGTCGACGGGGATCGCCACGGCGGATGACGGCCAGACCTATGCTTCGCTGTGGGCGGACGCCCCCGAGAGCGGCGCGCCGCTCACGCAGCTCGGCTTCAAGCGGGGCCTCGGTCCGATCGGCGATTTCGGCGGCGGCATCGTGGTGCTCGCCGTGCTCCTGTTCGCAATTTCGACGGCGATCTCGTGGAGCTATTACGGGGATCGCTGCGCGAACTACCTGCTCGGCCCCAATGCCGTGCTGCCCTACAAGATGGTGTTCGTCGTGATGCACTTCATCGGCGCCGTGCTGCCTCTCACGACGATCTGGGATCTGGGTGACATCTTCCTGGCGATCGTAATCGTGCCCAACCTCATCGCGCTCGTCCTCCTGTCGCCGCAGGTCGTCGAAGAGACGCGGAGCTACTTCCAGCGCAAGCCGTGGGTCGAGAACGCCGCGGCCCACAAGGCCTGGAAGGAGAAGCAGCGCCGCGGACAGTGAGTGAGGATCGCAGCGCCGGCCGGCCGCTCGTGCTGGGGGTGGCCGGCGGCAGCGGTGCCGGCAAGTCCACGGTCGTGCGGCGGGTCATCGAACGGATGCCCGGCGTCCCGGTGCGCCTGCTGCACCACGATTCCTACTACCGCGATTTCCCCGACCTGACTCTCGAGGACCGGGCGCTGATCAACTACGATCATCCCGACAGCCTCGAGACGCCCCTCCTGGTCGAACACCTGCGGACGCTGATCCGGGGAGAGGCGGTGGAGGTCCCGAAGTACGACTTCAGCTGCCACCGCCGGCAGGACACCACGCGGCGAGTCGAACCGGCACCGGTGATCATCGTCGACGGTATCCTCGTGCTCGCCGAGCCGGAGTTGCGTCAGCTGATGGACATCCGGGTCTACGTGGAGACGGATGCCGACATGCGGTTCATCCGTCGACTCCTTCGCGACACCAACGAGCGCGATCGCACGGTTCAGTCGGTGGTCGAGCAGTACCGTGGCTCGGTCCGTCCGATGCACCTGGAGTTCGTGGAGCCGAGCCGCCGCCATGCCCACGTGATCGTGCCGTTCGGCGGTGAGAACGAGGTCGCCGTGCGGATGCTCGTGGCACGCCTGACCGAGCGCCTGCGCGAAGCCTGATGCCGTGCGCCGTCCGGGTGGACGGAGCAGGGGGAACCGCGCCTCAGGTCTTCCGCAGGTAGACGTACATCAGCACGAGCATGATCAGGATCACGATGAGGAGGGTTTCGTGACCGTTGGTCAGGCGCACGATCGCTCGTGCCGTCCGAGCCAAAAAGTTCTGGAGTTCGGCGACGAGCGCTTCCTGGGCGACTGTGGCGAGGAGCATGGCGTGCAAGTGATTCATGTCTTTCCCCGATGCAAGAATCGCACCTCTTCGGGAAGCCCCGTATCCTCCGCATCTCCGCTCTGCGACCGGCGATTCGGGTAGGGAATTATGCGAGATTCGGCCGTCGATCGCCGCAGTTCACGAGCCTCCGTGCTCGACCGCTCGCTGCGCCTGTTCACCGACGTCAGGGCGGGCGAAGGCACGACGGCGGTGCTCCTCGGCCTCAATGTCTTCCTGATCCTGACGGCCTACTACTTCATCAAGCCGATCCGCGAAGCGCTCATCCTCGGCGAGAGCGGCGCCGAGATCAAGAGCTACGCCTCGGCCGTACAGGCGCTTCTCCTCCTCGGCGCGGTGCCGCTCTACGGCCGGTTGGCCGGCCGTCTGCCGCGGCGGACGCTGATCAACCGGGTCACCCTGTTCTTCGTGGGGTGTCTCGTCGTCTTCTTCGTCCTCGGAAACGCGGGCGTCCCGCTCGGCGTGCCGTTCTTCCTGTGGGCGGGGATCTTCAACCTCATGGTCGTCGCCCAGTTCTGGTCGTTCGCCAACGACGTCTACACCAACGACGAAGGCGAGCGACTGTTTCCTCTCGTGCAGTTTGGCGCTTCGCTGGGCGCCGTGCTGGGGAGCGTGGCGGTCGGCCGATTGATCGAGCCGCTGGGCATCTATCCCCCGATGCTGCTCGCCGGAGCGCTCCTGCTGCTCGGCCTGGCGCTCACCACCGTGGTCGATCGGCGCGAGCGGCGGCGCACCGAATCGGGGCGGCCGACGGGTTCGACGACCCTGACGAATCCGGCGGCCACCGGGGAGTTCCGGCTCGAGACAGGGGAGTACACGAACCTGCGCGAGGCCCTCAAGGAGGCACTGGCGCGAGCGGAGCGGGGGGAGGAGCCGGAGGCCGAGCAGGCGTCGCCGCCCGCCCCGGAGTCGCAGCGGGCGTGGGCGGGATCCGGCGCGTTCGAGCTCGTGTTCCGGACCCGGTACTTGTTGCTGATCGCCCTGCTCGTCCTGCTCGTGAACTGGGTGAACACGACCGGCGAGTACATCCTGGGGCGCCTCGTCGCCGAGAACGCGTCCGCCGCGGTCGCCGCCGGGACGACGCCGCTGACGACCGGACAGTACATCGGCCGCTTCTATTCGGACTTCTTCTCGGTCGTCAATGTCGTTAGCCTCGTCCTGCAGCTGTTCCTCGTCTCGCGGATCGTGAAGTACGTCGGGGTTCGCTGGGCGATCATGATCCTGCCCGCGATCGCCCTCGGGGGATACGCTCTGCTCGCCTTCTTCCCGCTGTTGGCGGCGGTCCGCTGGACCAAGACGGCCGAGAACGCCACCGACTACTCCTTGCACAACACCATACGGAACATCCTTTTCCTCCCGTTGACCCGTGAGCAGAAGTACAAGGCGAAGCAGGTGACCGACGCCTTCTTCTGGCGGGCGGGCGACGTGCTGTCGGCGGCCGCGGTGTTCGTCGGCACCGCGTGGCTCTCGCTCGGCGCCTCGCAGTTCGCGGTGCTGAACCTGGCGCTGGTGGCCGTGTGGCTGCTGATCGCCTGGCGGGTCGGAGCCGAGTACCGGGAACTCGTGCGGACGGGACGCCCGCCGGGCGCGACCTGAGGACCGAAGGAGACGCAGTGGCGAAACGAAAACGACGCGGGGGAGTCCAGAAGAGCGTGCAGGGACGGGTCCGTCACCTGCAGCGCGCGATCGGGTTCGGCGGCCGGCGCAGACGGGGCAGCCGGCCCGGCTCGGCGCCCGGCACGCTCGTGTTCGGCGCGGACGAGGAGCCGACGCGGCTCCACCTGATCGGGTACGGCCCCGACGACTGCGAGGAGCGCTCGATCGACTCTGTCGTCGAGGCGCGGTCGGCCACGTCGAAGTGGCCGGTCGTCTGGCTCGACGTCGTAGGTCTCGGTACGGAAGAGGTCATACGTTCGCTCGGATCCGATCTCGGCGTCCATCCGCTCGTGCTGGAAGACCTGGTCAATACGCACCAGCGGGCGAAGGTCGAGCCGTACGCCGACAGTCTGTTCTGCGTGGTCCGCATGCCCGAGGTGGGTCAGCCCGGCACCGAGCAGGTCAGCATCATCCTGACCGACCACGTGCTGATCACCGTGCAGGAGCACCCCGGCGACGTGTTCGAGGCCGTCCGGGAGCGGATCCGGGTCCCGCGGGGTCAGATCAGGACCCGTGGCTGCGACTACCTGCTGTACGCGATCGTCGACGCGGTGATCGACTCGTACTTCCCGGTGCTCGACGTGCTCACCGAGCGCCTCGAGGCGCTCGAGGAAGACGTGATGACCGACCCGAGCCAGGAGACGGTGGCGCAGCTGCACGACGTGCGCCGTGAACTCATCGGCCTGCGGCGCGCGGCCTGGCCACACCGCGACATGCTGAACGCCCTGATCCGCGACTCGGGCGAAGTAATCCAGGAATCGACGGAGATCTATCTGCGCGACGCCTACGACCATGCCGTGCAGATCATGGACCTCACCGATTCGCTGCGCGACCTGGCCAGCGACCTGCTGAGCACGTACATGTCGGTGGTCAGCAACCGGATGAACGAGGTCATGAAGGTGCTGACGATCATCGCGACCCTGTTCATCCCCCTGAGCTTCGTGGCGGGGCTGTACGGGATGAACTTCGACACGAGTTCGCCGTGGAACATGCCCGAGCTCGGCTGGACCTATGGCTATCCCGCGGTGCTCGGGGTAATGGCGACCGTTGCCATCGGACTGCTCGCGTACTTCCGGCGGAAGGGATGGCTGTGAAGCGAGCCACGCCGTTCGCCTTCCTCGTCGTGCCCGTCGGGGCGCTCGTCATCGCATCCCTGGTCACGGGCTGCCGGATGGACGCTCCCGAGCGGGGCGAGGCGCGCGAGCGTGAGGCCGAAACCGGTTTCCGCGGCCGCGTGCACGCCGACCCGGCCCCGCGGCCCGATTTCGTACTGCAGGACGCCCGCGGCGGCACCTTCGACTTCCGCGAGCAGACCGACGGCTACCTGACGCTGCTGTTCTTCGGCTACACGCATTGTCCGGACGTCTGCCCGATCCACATGTCGAGCATCGCCGCCGTGAAGCGCGATCTCGGCGAGGAGTTCGCGCGCCACACGAAGGTGATCTTCGTCACCGTCGATCCGGCGCGCGACACGCCCGAGCGGCTGGTTTCCTGGCTCGGGAACTTCGATCGTGAGTTCATCGGTCTGTACGGAGATCCGGCGCAGATCGACAGCATCCAGGTCGGCCTCGGACTGCCGCCGGCCGTCGTGCCCGACAGCTCGGCCGACGACTACGTGGTCGGCCACGGCTCGCCCGTGATCGCGTGGCCCGCCGACGACCGCGTGCGCGTCGACTTCCCGTTCGGCACCCGCCAGGAGGACTGGCGCCACGACCTCGCGAAGCTGGCGGGCGGGGACTGATCGGCGTGCAGTGGTGGTGCTCCGCCCAGGCCACCGCCTGGGACTGGACCTGGCGGCCCTATCCGGGCGTGTGGCTGTTCATCGGCCTCATCGCGCTCGGCTGGTGGCTGGCGGAGCGGTCTCGCCCGCCCGCCGAACGCGAGCGCGAGGACGAGGGCGAAGGCGAAGGCGACCGTGAGGGCGGTGCGCGGCCCCGCGGGCGGCGCCGGCTGCTGTTCGCGACCGGCCTCGTGTTCCTGTGGCTCGCGCTCGACTGGCCGATCGCGGCGCTCGGCGCCGGCTACCTCGCGTCGGTGCACATGCTCCAGTACCTGATGATCATGCTCCTCGTGCCGCCGCTCCTGCTGCTGGGGCTGCCGCGGTCGACGTACGAGCGGCTCGGACGGTCACGGCTGCTTCCGGCGGTGCGCCTGCTGACCCATCCGCTGGTCGCGCTCGTCGTGTTCGGCGTCGTCGTCTACTGGACCCACCTGCCGGGCGTCGTCGACGTGTGGATGGCGAGCCAGCTCGGCTCGCTGGCGCTCGACCTCGCATGGCTCGGAGGCGGGCTCGTGTTCTGGTGGCCCGTCGTGGCGCCGGTGCCCGAACGTCCCCGGTTCCCCCATGGCCTGAAGATGGGCTACCTGTTCCTCGCCACCGTGATCAACACGCTGCCGTATGCGTTTCTCACTTTCGGCGAGCTGCCCCTGTACGGGTTGTACGAGCTCGCGCCCCCGGTCGCCGGGATCAGCACCCGCGCCGATCAGCAGGCCGCCGGGCTGCTGATGAAGATGGGCGGCGGACTCATCCTGTGGACGTGGATCACGATTCTGTTCATCCGCTGGTTCCAGCGGGAAACGGCCGAGGATGCGCCCGGTACGGCCTGACGGGGCGGCGTCATGCTGACCTACGTGCTGGCGTTCGGCGCCATCTACCTCATCTGGGGCTCGACGTACCTGGCGATCAAGTTCGCCGTCGTCACGATCCCGCCCTTCCTGATGTTGTCTTTCCGCTTCCTGCCGGCGGGGGTGCTCCTGTACGGGGTCCAGCGCCTGCGCGGCGAGGCGCACCCCGGACGCCGCCAGCTGTTCGCGGCCGCCGCCGTGGGGATTCTCATGCTGGGCGGCGGGACGGGCGCCGTGGCGTGGGCGGAGCAGACGATCCACAGCGGACTCGCGGCCCTGCTGGTGGCGGCGGTGCCGATGTGGATGGTGCTCCTCGACTGGATCGGCCCCGCCCGCCGCCGCCCGACGCGCCGGGTGCTGGCGGGACTCGCCGTCGGCTTCGCCGGGGTCGCCCTGATCGTGGGGCCGACCCGGACGAGCTTCGGGATGGCGGGCCTGGCCGCGGCCCTCGTCGTCATGTTCGGGACGATCTGCTGGGCGATCGGTTCCGTGTATTCCCGCTACGTGCCGCTGCCGAAGTCGCCCCTGATGGCGGCGGCCGTCGAGATGATCGCGGCGGGTCTCGCGCTTCTCGGGCTGGCCATGCTAACCGGGGAGACGGCGGGTTTCGACCCGGCCGGGGTGAGCCGCGCCTCGGCCCTGTCGGTCGCGTACCTGGTCGTGTTCGGATCGCTGATCGCGTACGCCGCCTACGTATGGCTCATCCACAACACGACGCCGGCGAGGGTGTCGAGCTACGCGTACGTGAACCCGCTGGTCGCCCTGCTGCTCGGCGTGTGGCTGGGCGACGAGACGTTCGGGTTGACGACGCTGCTGGCCGCCGGTCTCGTGCTGGGGTCCGTGGCGCTGATCACGCTGGAGCGCCGGCCGCGGCCCGCGAAGGTGGAGCCGCCGCCCCGGTGTTCGTGAGGGCGAGAATCCATTCACAGACGCCGGGGTAGGTTCGGATGCCCGGGGCCGGCGCGGTGCGCTATCTTCCGGCTCCACACGCCCGCACCCTACGCATCGATCCATGGAGGCACGAGGAATGACGCCGCACGTGAAACGCTGGCTTCCTGCCGTCACCGCGACCCTGCTGCTGACCGGGTGCGCGACGAACCCGGCGACCGGTGGCAGGATGCTGTCGCTGGTGAGCGAGGGGCAGGAGATCCAGATGGGCCAGGAGGCTCAGCAGCAGGTCAATGCCCAGATGGGCCTGTACGACGACCAGGCCCTCCAGGCGTACGTGGACAGCGTCGGACAGGCGCTCGCCGCGACGAGCGAGCGGCCGAATCTCCCCTGGTCGTTCGCGATCGTCGACGATCCGGTGATCAACGCGTTCGCGCTGCCGGGCGGCCCGGTGTACCTGGCCCGCGGTATCATGGCGTACTTCAACTCCGAGGCGGAGATGGCCTCGGTGCTGGGTCACGAGATCGGGCACATTACCGCTCGGCATTCGGTCGAGCAGATCAGCCGGGCGCAGCTCGCCCAGATCGGGTTCGTGGCGGGGATGGTCGCCGTGCCCGAGCTGCGGCCGTTCGGCGACGTCCTTTCCGGTGGCCTCGGACTCCTGTTCCTCAAGTACAGTCGTGACGACGAGAGCCAGGCGGATCTGCTGGGCCACCGCTACATGCTCCGGCTGGGGTACGACCCGGAGGGCGCCGTGGAGATGTTCCAGATTCTCGAGCGTCAGCGGCAGGCGAGCGGCTCGGGGATTCCCGAGTGGCAGTCGTCCCACCCGAATCCGGGCAATCGGGTCGAGGCGGCGCGCGAGCGCGTGCAGGAAGACGGGAACCCGGGCGGCATCGTGCGGCGCGATCCGTATCTGCACCGGATCGAGGGGCTCGTCTACGGACCCGATCCCCGGGAGGGCTACTTCCGCGACGACCGGTTCATCCATCCCGACATGCGCTTCCGGCTCGATTTCCCGTCGGGCTGGCAGCGCCAGAACACCCCGATGGTCGTCCAGGCGATGAGTCCGGACAAGGACGCGGTGGTCGAGCTCACGATCGTCCCCGACAAGACGCCGGCGCAGGCAGCCGCCGAATTCTGGGACATCCAGGGGTTGCAGCGGCTCGGGTCGTCCAACCAGACGGTCAACGGTTTGCCGGCCGTGCTCGGCCGCTTCCGCGTCACGCGCCAGCAGGGCCAGGCTCTCGAGGGGCTGGTGATGTTCGTGGAGCATCGCGGACAGACCTTCCGCGTGCTCGGGTACACGACCGCCGATCGCGCCGGCCGCTACTCGCCGACGTTCGAGCGGACGCTCGGCAGCTTCGCGCCCGAGACCGACGCCCGACTTCTCGACGTCGAGCCGAAACGCATCGACGTGATAGAGCTTCCGGAGTCGATGAGCGTCGAGAGCTTCAACCAGCGCTATCCGTCGACCATCGAGTTCCAGGACGTGCTGATGCTCAACGGATGGTCGGAGGGCCAACGCCTCGCCGCCGGATCGCTCGCCAAGCGGGTCGTCGGCTCGGGCGGTCCTCGTTGAGGCCGTTTCTGGCGCAAATCCTGCACATTTCGGGCACCGACGCTCCGAACGACTGCGCCCCGAAAACCACGCCGGCCAATGGCTACGGCGGATTCGGGGCGTAACTCCGCCCCTGTGCGCGCGGGACAGGGACGGGAACGGTGTCCGCGCAGCCAAGGAGGAACCGTTGCATTACGCGAGGAAGACCCGAGTACTTCTCGCCGCACTGCTGGTGTTCGGCCTGCCCGCGGGCGCTGCCGCCCAGGTGTCGGGCACGTTTTCGGTCGAGGGCAATGCCGGTGTGTCGATACCGCTGGGAACGCTGGGTGACCTGACGTCGAGCGGTGGCGCCTATGGCGGCGGCCTGGCCGTTCAGTTGACGCCCAACGTCGCGCTGCGCGGCGACCTGCTGCTGGTCAAGCTGGATAACGGCCGCTCCGAGTCCGGCGTCTTGCTCTCCCCGCCGGTGGACTTGCTGTACTACGGTGGCGGCGTCGAGGTGAACTTCAACGCGCCGCTCTACCAGGACCTGCCGCTCACCTTCGCCGCGAACCTGGAAGCAGGCTGGACGAACATGGATGTCGACGAGACGTTCAGCGCCTCTCACCCCGCGAACGGGATCGATCAGGGCTACCTGACTTTCTCGTTCGGCGGCCAGATCGGCTATACGGTCTACCGCGGCAGCTCGATGGACGTCAACCTGTTCGTGAAGGGTCAGTCGTACCTGATCCTGACCGATTCGAACGACATGATCCCGTATGCGACCTTGCTCGGCGAAGCGCCGTTCGACCACGTTTGGCTTTTGCCGATCACCGGGGGCTTCCGGCTGACGTTCTGACGTCCGGGTCGATCCCGACGTCCGCCTGATCCGCACCCGGTGCCGAACCGGTGTGCGGAAAATCGCGTGAACGGAGGGTCGAGTGGATAGTGGGCACCCAGCCCGAGACAGTTCGGAGCCGTCTACCTTACTGGTCGTCCTGGCGCATCCGGACGACGAGATCAGCGCGGTCGCCGCGATGCTCGCTCAGCGGGCGCGCGGCGACCGCGTCGTTCTGTGCTGGCTGACGCGCGGCGAGATGACCGAAGCGTTCGGCCCGATCGGGACGGACCGAGTGATCGCCCGCCGGCTCGAGACGGGTCGGACCGCCGGCGATATCCTCGGCGTCGAGACGCGGTTCCTCGAGTTCTCCGACACCGCCGTCCGAGCCGACCGCGAGTCGGCGCTCGAAGTCGCTCGCCTCATCACCGATGTCCGGCCCGACGGGGTCCTCACCTGGGGTGACGGCTGGGTCCGGGGCTTCCGGCACCCGGACCACCAGGCGACCGGACAGATCGTGCGCGACGCGATCACGTTGGCGCGAATCCAGAAGTGCGTGGCGCCTGCCGTGCCCCACCGGGCACCCGCACCTGTCTTCACCTACAGGGGGGAGCACTCCGGGCTTCCCGCGGTGGCGATCGACGCAGCCCCGTACATGGATGCGGTGTTCGAGCTCGGGCGACTCTACCACGACGCCCTCGAGTTTCCCGACCGCGACTGGCTGGAGGCGCGCTACCGGCGGATCGGACACAAGTGGGGCCTCGAGTACGCCGAGGAGTACGACGCCTGGGAAACCGACCCGGGCATCGTGGGAGCGTTGCTTCCCGCCTCACGCCACAGCGTGATGGATGCTCACCCCGAACGGTCCCGCGAACCCCGCAGCTGAGGAGCGCGGGAGCTGAGAGTCAGCCGGTCGCCGCGCCCGCCGTCATACACAGCCGGTCGATCACGTAGGTCGCGTCCCGCCGATCGAGATCGAAGACGCGGGCCGCTCCATCGCGTTGTTGCCGTCCGGACCGCAGCCAGCGTCCCACGATGAGCGTCAGGGTCAGCGCTTCGACTGGGAACGCGGCTTCGCTCCGCAGTTCCTCGACGCGCAGCTGATAGCAGGTGTCTGCGACCTGTTCGCGCCAGTCGTCACCGCTCGCATCGACTTCCACCCGGGGCAACACCCGTCCCCTCGCCACGGGCACGAGGACCCAGGCCTCCGCCCGCGCCGCCGGTAGCACGATGAGCCGCGAGCGGTCGACGGGTAGCCGGTGCAAGGCCGGCCGGTACGATTCCAGTTCTTCGAACCAGCGCTGTCGCCGCCTCAGGCCATGCAGGGCGGTAGACGAGGTGGGTCCCGAGGTTGCCCGTGGGTCGCCGGTCTCGTCGCTCCGGGCGTCACCTCGCCCGCCGCTGTTGACGGCGTGCTCGGCGGCGGCCAACCGCTGCTCGAGGATCCTGGCATGTCGCTCAGCCTCGCGACCGTCGAGGAGCGCCGCCAGCGCATGGCGAACCTGCGCGCGATACGCGTCGACGTCCACCAGCCCCACACATGGAGCCGAACATTGGTCGATACCGTATTGCAGGCAGGGCGACCCGTCAGGATTCGGGCGGATCGCGCCCGCACAAGTGCGGAGCCGGTAGATCTTCTCGACCAGGGCGACCGCCTCGGCCGGGATCCGCCGGCCCCGATACGGGCCGATGTATTCGGCCCTCGCCCGCCGGGGTTCGCGGACGACTCGTAGCCTCGGAAACGGACGCGACCAGTCGACCTCGATGTACCAGCCGCGCGAACGGTTCTTGTGCACGCGATTGAACGCCGGCCGGAGCGTCGAAATCCCGTCGGCCTCTTCCAGCTGCGCTTCGAGGTCGCTGCCGCAGCGCCGGTACCCGAGGCCACGGGCGAGACGGAGCATCTCCCGCTTGCGCTCGTCGCCGGGTCCACCGCCATAGAAGTAACCGCGTACGCGCCGCTTCAGGTTCACGCTTTTGCCGATGTAGATGGGCGTCCCCGCCGCATCCAGAAACCGGTACACGCCGGGGGCGGCCGGCAGATCGCCGGGAATCCAGTCGGGTACGGGAGAGTCGCGTCGAGCCACGGTCGCCGGCGTAAACCTCGAGAATTTCGGTGTATGTTCGGGTCCGGGCCCGAAACACTAGTCTCCTCCGAGAATTCCTGTCAAGCCACGGTCTCCCGACCGTTCCGGGCATCGTCGGCGCAGGTGGCGACATCGGCTCGAGCGGAGCGGGCCGTGGAGTAGATGGCGAAGTGGCGGGCGGCGTCTTCGTCACCCCGTTCGCCGCACGCTCCAGAGCCCGGAAGCGAGACTCGGTGACAAGAATCGCCGGTCGGTCGCAGTGCTGATGCCGGATGCGGATCACGTCGTCGTCACGGATGACCGCGTGCAGGATGGCTGACCAGGTGCGACGCGTTTCGGTCGCTCCGACGGTTCGGTGTACGGGGAAGCCGGCGAGGTCGTTGGCGCGGTCCGCTTCCCGCCAGGTCCGACGCATGCGTCGGAGCACAAAGCAGAACGGCCGCCCGGGATCGACCGGTCGGGCTGCTTCGTCGTACCAGTTCCGCTTGGCGCGCTCGAGGTGGCGGTGGGCGGCGCGAAGCCGAGCCCAGCTGCGATGGAGTATGCGTGCCGCCTTCTCTACGTGTACACGTGTACACCTAGAGGGTGACCGCAACCGTGCGAACAGGAACCGATGGCGACCGTGGTCGGCCGCGTCGTGGTTTCTCATGAGCCACGATCACGGCCCGCGCATCATCGCGAGATCAATGGTCCGTCAGTCAGCCGCTGCGCCCGCCGCGCTCTCCAGGGCTTCGGGGTCTTCGACGAGGCGCAGGATCTTGATCTGCTGCACATCGAGTTCGTCTTCACCGAGTACGACCGCGCGGTCGCGGCCGAAGAAGCGGGCGGGCATGGGCAGATCGGCGAGCTCTCCGAGCAGGGTGCCGTCGCGATCGTAGACGTCGATGCGGCCCACCTCGCTCGGCTCCGATCCCGCGACGCCGACCCAGAGGCGGTCCTGCGCATCGATCCTCAACTCGATGATTCTCGGGATGACCTCGGCGAAATAGAGCGCGTCGGCGCGGGCCTGACGCAACTCGGCGGCCCCCGCGTCGTCGCCGTTGCCGGTCCCGTCCTCGGGCGGCGCGAGCACACGGTCGATCACGGCCTGCCGGTCGGCGTCGGTGGTCGGTCTGGGCGCCGGGGCGCGGCGGATGATCCGCTGAAGCGAACCGTCAGGCTCGAGAAGGCGAATCTCATACTCGGCGCCGTCCTGCACGGCCAGTCCGCCGTCGGAGAAGTGGGCCCAGGAGAGTTGCGGCTCGAACTGCATGCCGATCGAGAAGAACATCTCGCGTCCGCCGCTCGAAAACTGGGCGATCTTCAAGTGGTTCGGCGTGGCGCTGTAGATCGTGTCGCGGCTCAAGTCGTCGTTGACGCGCCGGAAGCGCACGAGGATCTCCGGCGGGCGCGTGTCAGCCTCGCGATCGAAGACGAATGAGCTCATCTGGCCGATCGGGCCCAGGGAGTCCACGACGAGCTGCCGCACCATCGTGAAGCCTTCCGAATCCTCGGTAAGTGGGATCGACGTGGGTGAGGCGTCCGCGGCCAGCGGGATCAAGGTGAATCGCTGATTGGGGCGGTCGGCGATCCACAGCGTGTCGGCGGGACCGACGGCGATCGACCCGACCCCGAAGCCGGCGGCGATCTCACCCGGGCCCTCCCCCTCGCGTCCCCAGCGGCCGATCAGCTCGCCGTCGGGTCCGTATCCGAGGACGCGGATCGCGTCGCTGTCGAACACGTAGAGGTTTCCGGAATCGTCGGCTGCGAGCCAGTCGGGTCGGAGGCGGCCGAATTGGTAGTCGGGGTCGTCGACCATGTAGCCGCCGATCAGTGCCGTCGTGTCGAACGCCCAGGCGAGCGCGGGCACGCCGGATTCCGGGTAGGAGAGCCGCTCGACGCCCTCGACCGTGTCCGTCACTGCCTCGACGCGGGTCGCAGAGGAGCCGCCGTCTCCGCCACCGCAGGCGGTGAGCAGCAGCGAGATCAACGCAGCGGTGATTAGGGAAGGCGACGTGGGCACGCGAGTCGATCGAACCGTGCGCCGACGCCGGCCGGCGTCGCTCGTGACACACGACATCAGGGCCTCCGATCCTGCGAGGGGTAGCTTCGGGGGCGCGACTGACGGTCCATCATACACGGGTCGAGTACGATCCTCCAATGCCGGCGCCACACATTTGACCCCGACCCGCACATTCGACCCCGACCCGCCGTCAGTCCGCCGAGGCCGTCGTCTCCAGGTGCTCGGGCTGGTCGACGAGCCGGGCGATCGTCACGCGTTGCACGTCGAGATCGTCGGAGTCGAGGATCGCCGCATACCCGTCACCGAAGAAGAAGTCGGGCATGGGCACGTCACGCAGCTCGCCGATCAGGCTGCCGTCGCGATCGTACACGTCGATTCGCTCGATCTTGCGCGGAGTGCCCTCGGAGACACCCACCCAGAGGCGGTCCTGCGTGTCTCGGCGCATCTCGATGATCCGCGGGATCAGGTCGGCGAACGTCGTCGCCTCGGCCCGCTTCTCCCGGATCTCCTTCGTGTCGAAGCGGGTTTCCTCCTCCGGGGGCTGCCGCAGAGAGTCGAGCACCGCCTGCCGATCGGCGTCGGTGACCGCGCGAGCGGCGGGCTGGCGGCGCACGATGTGCTGCAACGTGCCGTCCGGGTCGGTGAACTGGATCTCGTACTCCGCCGTCTGCTGCATGGCGAGTCCGCGGTCGGCGAACCGGACCCAGCTGAAGCCGGGCGAGAACACCTGGCTCATCATCATCATCAGGTTGTTGCCACCGGAGCTGATCGTGACCATGTCGGTGGCCGGGGCGGGGAAGGTCCACACCGTGTCGCCCGGCTCGCCCTCGCGGCTGAAGCGGACGAGTGGTCGCGGCGGCATGCCCTCCGCTTCGCCCGGCCGGAAGGTGAAGCTGCTGAGCAGGGCGAGCGCCCCCGCCGAGTCGACCGCCATCTTTCCGCCGATCGAGACGCTCGTGCCGGGCAGCGGCACCGACGCCGGCTCGCCGCCGTCCACCGGGAGCAGGGTGAAGCGCTGGTTCCCCTGGTCGCCGATCCACAGCGTGTCGCCCGGGCCCATCGCCATCGTCCGCGGACCGCCGCCGAAGGCGCCGCCCAGCTCGCCGGGGCCGCCGCCCTCGCGTCCCCAGGTGCCGAGGAACGAGCCGTCCGGCGCGTAGCCGAGCACACGGATCCCGTCCGGATCGAGCACGTAGAGGTTCCCGTCCGCATCGGTGGCGAGGCCGTCGGTGGAGACGCTCCCGAACTGGAAATTCGGATCGTCGACGCCGAAACCGCCTATCACGGCCGTCGTGTCGAGCGACCAGCCCAGAGGCTGGCCGCGCTCGGCCCCGTATGTGAGGCGCTCGACGCCGTCGACCGTGTCGGTGGCCACGGCCACCTCGATGTCGGGCGTGGTGTCGTCCCCGCAGGCTACGAGCGCGGGAAGCAGGACGAGCGAAACGAACGGCAGGACGGCGCGTGAGCGCGACGCTGCGGACGATCGTGCGGACATATGGCGTTCTCCCCGGAGATCGATGTTGTTGGACACCCACTCCGACAGCCGGGACGCGCCATCCGTTGCCTCGGCCGCGGGGCGCACGCGGCGGCCCGCTGCCCACGGACCGCCGCAGCCGCCACGCGCTGCCGCCTACATCGGCAGCCAGTAGCTCATCTTGAGGGCCAGGACGTTTCGACCCGGCGCGCCGAACACGTCGAGCAGCGAGCCCGGACGCACGAAGGAGCCCTCGCCCGAGGTCTCCGACAGGTTCTGCTGCCACACGAGGAACAGCGTGCTGCCCGGGCGCAGCTCCCAGCGCATGACGAGGTTCGACCGGAACGAGAGACGGTTGAAGTTCACGTCGGGCAGGGTGAACTCGTCCGAACCGTCGCTGACGAGATACGATACCTCACCCGTCTCCGGATCGACCTGCTGTTCGATCGTCGTGCCGTCGGTGCCGTAGGTCCGCAGTTCGTAACTCCGGGCGGCCGGCAGCTCTCCGAACTGCGAGAACCGTCCGCTCGCGGCGAACGGCTGGGCCCACAGCTCGAGACTGAGATCCGGGTGGAAGGCGTAGTTCAGCCGTATGGGCACGGAGATCTCGCTCTGCTCGATGGTGGCGAAGATGTAGCGCGTGCCGTAGGTGCGGTCGTCGGAGCGGTCCTCCGATCCGAAGTACTGGCGCCGATTCGTGAACCGCGAGTATTCGGGGCCGACGCTGACGCGCAGCTGGTCGGTCGGCTCGAACGTCACGTCCGCGCCGATGTTGTAGTCGTCGCCGCGGTGCAGATTGCCCCAGAAGGCGTTCACGCCGTAACGGACGGAAGACGTGTAGTTGTTGCGGATCCGGAGGCTCGCGCTCTGATAGGCGTCGCGGCCCATCAGGGGGCCGCCCCGCGTGAGGCGGTCGTCCATCGCGGCGAAGTCGTGCGTGAGACGCAGGTTGAGCTGCCAGTAGCTGACCAGCTGGGCGTTGGCGTTCAGGGCTACGTTCGAGCCCGTGCGCGCGCCGCCGAAGTTCCACCCGGATTGCGCGCGCAGCCCGAGGTTGTAGTTGCGGAACAACGAACCCGGATCCGTCTCGCGGTAGGTGATCCCGCCCCACGACTGCAGGTCATCGGCGCGGCCCAACCGACCCGCGTCGTTGAGCTCGAGGTTCGGGGTGTCTCCCCAGGCCCCGACGTTCCACAGCCAGTGCTCGCCCGCGTTCTTCTCCATCTGCAACGAGGCCGTCGCCCCGAGCAGCGACGTCCGCATCGGATCGAAGTCGACGTGGTCCTGGTCGGGACGCTGGAAGTAGTGGGTGCTGCTCCGCTGGATGTCGGCGATCGCCTCGGCGGTGCCCCGTACGTAGCTGAGCCCCGCGTGGCCGCGCAGCTCGTAGGTGCCCCCGTCGAAGCGGAGGTTGAAGTCGCCGCCGCCCGTGAAGGCGCTCGACGCCAGGACGTCGCGGGTCGGGTCGTCGGCTCCGAACCCGCGGAGCACCGCGGTGCCCATGAGGCCGACCGTCGACTGGTTAGCGCCGAACTCCTGCTGGAGCCGGGCGACGCCGAACCCGGTGGTGGGCTCGACCCGCGTCTGCGAGAACTGATCGGCGCCCGCATCGTAGCTCGTCGCCGTCTCCGACGAGGTGAGGGCGCCCAGGGTTCCGATCGACAGCCCGTTGCTCGTGCGGCCGGTCAGCTTGGCGGCGCCGAGGATCGTCGACACGTCCGGCGACTGTACGTAATCGCCTTCCGCATAACCGTGCGGCGCCGCGCCGATCCGGCGCGAATAGAAGTAACCGGGCAGGCGGTGATCGCTCAGCAGGTTCGCGCCCTCGGTGAAGAAGGGGCGCCGCTCGGGGAAGAAGGTTTCGAAAGCGCTCAGGTTGACGATCGCCGGATCGGCCTCGACCTGGCCGAAGTCGGGATTCACCGTGGCATCGAGGGTCAGGTTCGGTCCGAGCCCGTACTTGAGGTCGGCGCCCATCCGTCCCTCGAAGTCGGAGGTCGAGGTGAACGGGTTCGACGCGTCGACCAGCGAGCCGCTCGTCATCGCCAGGTCTCCCGCCACGTACGGCGAGATCTCGAGCCGCCGGTGGGGTTCGACGTCCCCGAGGCCCGTCAGGTGGCCCATCTGCGACGACCAGCCCGGCTCCTCGCGCGGCACGACCACCCAGTACAGGTCCTCCTGCCGTCCCGGCATGTAGCGGTTGACGTTCAGGCCCCACTCGTCGGTGCCTTCGTTGAACCGAAGCTGCGAGAACGGGATTCGCGCCTCGACCGTCCAGCCGGTCGAGTCCATGCGGGTCCTGGCTTCCCACACGGGATCGAAGGTGTAATCGCGATCGTACTCGCGGTCGCGGGGGTGGTACCAGTCGGATCGCGCCCCCGCGGCGGTGACCGCGAACGTATAGGCCGTGCGGCGGTCGCCGTACGTGTCGAAGGAGAAGAGAACGATATCGGTGTTGCCGCCCTGGTCGCGCCGGGTCACGAGGTCCATGATCCGGTCGGGCTCCGTATCGTACATACGGCCGGCGATGTAGAGCGCCGTCTCGTCGAACGCGAACGCGACCTCGGTGCGCTGCGTGGGGTCGGCTCCGATTTCCGGGTCCTTCTGGTGGAAGTCGGAGATCCAGCGGGCGGAGCGCCACGCGGCTTCGTCGAGCCGCCCGTCGACCTCGATGCCGGCGGTCGGCGAACTCTCCGCGGCGGACCCGGGACGGGCCTCGGCCAGCGGCATCGCCACGGCCACTTTCGGGCCGTACGGGCTGCTCGCGTCGGTGCGGAGCGCGACGGCCGGGGTCGCGTCGGAGTCCTGCCCCTCCCTCGAGGCCTGTGCCGGCTGAGCGAGTGCAGCATGCGAAAGCAGAACGAGCATTCCGATGGCGCACAGCACGGCGCGCCGAGCTTCGAGTCCCAGCATCCCCACCTCCTCGTCATCACCCCTGGTGCGATCCCGCCGGTCCCTCTTAAGACATATCTCACACCAGAAAGGTTGCGATGGTTCCGGAGTCGATGTCCGGTATACGGAACGCGGACCGTGGCCACCGGTACATAACCCCGATACATGCGAGCGGCACGGGACCGGCACGACTCTTGACGCTGGGGAGTCGTGATGCCTAGCGTATGCCTGCGCATATCCCGCGCCCCCCGGTTCGCGCACAAACTATGGAGCACATGAACCACTTCTTTGCCGCGCAAGGACTCCATCTGCCGGCGCCCGAGTCGCACGCTCTGTTGCTCGGCTTCGCGTTCGCCGCGGCAACGGGTGTCGGGTTGCTGCTGACGCGGACGCTGCGGCATATCGCGCCGTCACTCGGTCTGGCGGAGCCGCCGCGGCACATCTCGGGTCATGCGCCCGTCGCCAAGGTCGGCGGCATCGGGATTCTTCTCACGATCGTCCTCGTCGGCCCGGCGCTCTGGTGGCTGTCGGACGAGTGGTCACGCCACACGATCGAGCGCGGTCCCGTGCTGGCCGTGCTGGGTGGGACGGCGGCCATGGTGCTCCTCGGAATCTGGGACGACCGGAGGGAGCTGCGCCCACGGGTGAAGCTCGCCTTCCAGGTCGCCGCGGCGCTCGCCGTCTGGTGGGCAGGGGTCCGCTTCGAAGGATTCGCGGTGCCCGGCGGGTACATCAGTCTGTACGAGCCCACGAGCCTCATCGTGACGGTATTCTGGTTCGTGGCGCTCTCGAATGCCTTCAATCTCGTCGATGGAGCCGACGGCGTAGCCGGTGGCGCGGCCCTTACCGCGACGCTCGCGATGTTCGTCGTGAGCATGTATCTGGGCCAGACCCTCGTGGCCTACGCCCTCGCCGTAGTCGCCGGATCACTCGTCGGTTTCCTGTTCTACAACTTCCCGCCCGCCACGGTCTATCTCGGCGATGCGGGCAGCCTGTCGCTCGGCTTTCTGCTCGCCGGCGTCGGGCTCGTGACTTCCACCAAGGCCGCCACGCTGCTGGCCGTCGCGATTCCCGTCGTCTCACTCGGCCTGCCGATCCTCGACACCGGCCTCGCCGTCGTCCGCCGCGTGATCCGCGGCGACTCGATCGCTACCCGAGATCTCGGACACATTCATCACCGCCTCAGCAAGCTGGGGCACTCACCGCGGAAAGTGGCGCTGCTGATGTTCGGCGTGTCCGCCTTGCTCGCCCTCGCCAGCCTGCTGCTCCTGTCGCCCAACCTGCAGCTGGTCGGAATCGCCTACGGGGTCCTCGGCATCATCGCGTTCCTCGGTCTCCAGCGCCTGCACGTGCCCGAGCTGCTCGAGCTGCGCAGGGCCATCGCGCGGGGGATTCGGCGCTCGTCGAACATCGGGCAGAACGTCGCGCTGCGGGAGGCGCTCAACACGATGGCCGCGATGGATGACCCGCGAGCGGCGCTGGAAGAGCTCGGCCGAGCGTTCGAGCAGACGGACTTTCTCGAGGCGGAGCTGCGGTTGATCGGGGCCACGGAAGATCGCGAAACGGACCGGGTCGTATGGACGTGGCGCCGGCCGCAGAGCGCGACCGGCTCGGCGATACCCGGGCCGTCTCAAGTGATCGATCTGGCGGCGGCGCGCGACTCGCGGAGCGTTCGTTTGGACGACGGAACGGTGGTCAGGCACGAGCCCGTCCCGAAGCCCGACGGCCCGGAGCGGGAAGTTCACTGGGAAGCCCGTCTGCCGCTGGTGAACGGAGAAACCGGCTCTCTAGACGGCTGGCTCACCATCCGGCGTCCGTGGGGCACCTATCTGCCCTCGGAGCTGGACGTGCTCGCCCGAGAGTTGTTGCCCGGGGCCCTCCGCGTCACGCGCCGCGATGCGGCGGCCGAACGGGCTGGCCCACAGGGTACGTCCGGGGCGCGTCAGCGAATCGGCAGTCAGCAGCCCATCGCCGGCGGCGCCTCCGAGGCGGGGGCGTAGGGCTCAGTAGCTGTACCCGTGCATTTCGATTTCCGTCCGGAACGCCCGCGTGACGATGTCGCGTTGCTCCGGCGTGAATCTCTCCTGGTAGGGCTTTCGGTCCGTCCGGTGTTCCGACTTCGCTCGCACTCCCAGCGAGCCGTCGAATTCGATTCCCAGTCGATCGAAGACTCTCCCCAGCTCCTCGCTCAGTGACTCGTAGTGGACGACCTGGTCGACCAGGAGATGGCCGGCCCGGTCCGTATAGCGGGGGTAGTTGAGGCAGAAGTCTCCCGCGGCCAGGTATTCGTCCAGGGTGAGCTCACCGCCTGTTCGGTTCTTGACCATGTGGTAGTGGGACAGGGTCTTGTCCCAGGGGTTCCGTTCGACGCAGAACTTGAAATAGGAGTTCCAGATCTCGCCCGGGACCCGGTGGCGAAGGGTGGTTGCCGGGATGTGATTGTAGAACCGCCGTGCGGTCGCGAGATCCCGCAGGGTCCCGCCAAAGCCGCAGGCGGGGTCGACGAGCTCGGACAACGGGAACCAGGCGCCGCGGTAGTTTCTCGCCCGGTGAGGCTCGACGTGGGGCAAGATGGGCGTGAGGACGTCTTCGGGGCCGCAGCGGCCCGAAAGGAACACCTCCAGGCTCGTGCCGGCCGTCTTCTTCGTCTTTAAGAAGATGAACCGGAACTTGTGAGATATGACCATGCGCGGTGCTGTCTGACCCGGGCCACTGAGAGAACGGACGGTGAATCGGCTGAGCAGGGAGCGTATTGCCTGCGGCGACACCGGACAACGGCAGGACACGCCGCCGGGCCTTGACCGCCGGTCGGACGAGAGCCTAGCCTGTCGCAGCCCGTCCACCGCCCACTGCAGCAGGATTCGCTCTCGGAGGTAGGCACCTGACGAAACGACCACCCGTCCTCCAGCGCATGCTGGATCGCGTGCTACCGGCCGACGTGACGACGCGTCTCGCCGGTTCGGCGGCCGGCAGCCTGGTGCTTCGGGTCGGCGGCGCCGCGCTCGGGCTGGGGGTCAGCATCCTCCTGGCGCGGCTGCTCGGCGCGCAGGGGTATGGGGTCTACGCTTTCGCGTACGGTCTCGTATCGCTGCTGGCCCTCCCGGCGCAGGCCGGTTTGCCGATTCTTCTCGTGCGCGAGGTGGCCCGCTACGAGGTCGAAGGGGAGTGGGGTCTCCTCCGCGGGCTGCTTCGTCGGAGCAACCAGCTCGTCGCCCTGCTCACGACGCTGATCGTCGCCGTCGCCCTCCTGCTCATGTTCGTCTTCGACGTCGGATTCACGCCGGCCCAGCGCGCGACGTTTTCCTGGGCGCTGGCCCTGCTCCCGGTGATGGCGCTGAGCAATCTGCGCGGTGCGACACTCAGGGGGCTGCGGAAAGTCGTCCAGGGCCAGCTGCCCGACGCGCTGATCCGCCCGGGCCTGCTGGTGGCGGCGCTGCTGGCCTTCGTTCCGATTCTGGGTGCGCCGGCGATCGGGGACGTCGAACTGACGCCTCCGCTCGCCATGGCCATGCACGCCGGAGCCGCCCTGGTCGCGCTGCTGGTCGGCATATGGATGCTGCGGCGTCAGCTCCCCGGCGTCATCGCGACGTCGCGTCGGGCCTATCGAACCCGGGTCTGGTTGCGCAGCCTGCTCCCTCTCACCCTCCTCGCCGGCCTGGCGATGATCAACAACCAGATGGACGTCGTGATGCTGGGCGTGCTCGGGCCGCCGGCGGACGTCGGCGTCTACAAGGTGGCGTTCTCCGCTTCGACGCCCATCGTCTTCGCCCTGGGGGCGATCAACGTGGTCGTCGCCCCGTATTTCTCCCGCGCTTACGCCAGCGGCGACCGGGGGGCTCTCCAGCGGCTCGCCACATGGAGCGCACGCGTTTCGATCGCCGTGGCGCTGCCGGGGGCTGTCGTGCTAATCCTCTTCGGGGGACCACTTCTCGATTTCGTGTTCGGGAGCGAATTCGCCCGGGGAGCGAGCGCACTCGCGCTGCTGGTGGGCGGCAATCTCATCGCGGTCGCCGCGGGCTCGGTGGGGAACATCCTCAACATGACCGGTCACGAGGGGGACACCGTCTTCGCGTCGGGGGTCGCGGCGCTGAGCAATCTCGTCCTGAACCTGGCGCTGATCCCCGTTCTGGGCATCAGGGGCGCGGCGGCCGCGACGGCGCTGAGCCTGGTCCTGTGGAACGTGATCCTGGTGTTCCGGGTCCATTCGAGGGTGGGGGTCATCAGCCTGGCGTGGTACCCCGGGAGACGCTAGAGCAGGTCTTCGTAGAAGGCCAGAAGTTGCCGGGCGGAGTTCTCCCACGTCAGCTCCTCCCTCACCTGGCGCACCAGGCCGGTCGGTGCTTCCTCCTCTTCCCAGGCGCGCACGATCGCCCTGCGAATCGACGAAACGTCGTACGGGTCGACATAATCGACCCACTCGCCGAAGTAATCCGGCGGGCCACCCCGTTCGGTGACGACCACGCTCGTACCCGCTGCCGCCGCTTCCAGTGCCGCCAACCCGGTCCCTTCGTAGATGCTCGGGAGGCAGAGTGCGCGACAGGCGCGGTAGAGCGCGTCTCGCTCCCTGTCGCTCACGAATCCGAGGAAGTGTACCGAGCCGGCTCGCTCGGCGGCACGCCGAACTCGTTGCGCTTCTTCGGCGGGGCCGGTGGAGCCGGCGATGACGAGAGGATGGCCGAGCGACCGGGCCGCCTCGATCAGCCGGCGGACGTTCTTTCGCGGATTTCCGTAGGCGCCGACGAAGAGCAGGAAATCGTCGGGAAGGCGAAACCTCTCCAGGTCTTCCTCATGGCCCCGGGCTGCCGACGGATCGATGCCATTCAGCACGATCCGCACCTTGTCCGCGGAGATGCCGAGTCCGCCGACCACTCTCCGGTGCGCGAAGCGGGACGGTACCATGACTCCGTCGGCCATCCGGGCCTGGTGCCGATAGAGTCCCTGGAGGGTCCGGATCTTCGGGTGGATGTCGCCGAGAACGGCCGAAGCACGGTAGAGCCAATTCGGGACGTTCGTGTCGATGATGGGAGCGAAGACCGTCACTCCCGCCCCGTGCAGCCGGACCTCGATTCGCTCGTGAGCGTATCCGCCGACGAAGAACTGCACGACATCGAAGTGCTCGGCCGTCTCCGCCCGCCATGGATCGAGCTTCGTGACCGCGTGGCCCAGTTTCTCGAGCTCTCGCACCAGGGCTTCGGCCTGATGTCGCACTCCGTTGCCCGGCCCGGCGAGCCCGTAGTTCCCCGGAAGAAGAAAGCCGATTCTCACCTGTCGCGTAGCTCCCGGGTCTCTTCCATTCCCATGCGTGCGAAGAACTTGTCCCAGCGACCGTCCTGCGGACGGAACGGGCCGGTGGCCGGACGTAGATGGTCGTAGAGCGCATCGGGGGCGGCAAGGCCGGCCGCGTCGTACACCCGGGTGACGACGGCGTGGGGGTCACGACAGAAGTCCTCGAAGCGCAAGGAGACGAAGCGGTCGCCGTACAGCTTCCGGCCGGCGTGTTCGGTCGCCTCGAACCCGATCGTCCAGTAGGCCAGGAGCCGGGCGACGGCGGGCTGTGCGTAGACGATCTTCGGATCGTAGCCGTGCCGGGCGAGCCGGCGTCCGAAGGCCGTCGAGGAGTCGCGGCCGATCAGCTCCTCGATTCTCCAGCGATTGTAATCGCGCCGACGGTGCCAGAAGCTCGGACGCCGCCAGATGCGGTTCAGCAGGCGGCGCCGCCATGCGCCCCCACTCGGTAGCAGGTGCGAGCTGGCGAACGCCTCGGGGCTCCTGTGCAGGTGCACGAGCACGGCCGACGGCGCGACCTCGTGGAGGGCCTCGACCTTGAAGCTGCAACGCACCAGGTCGCACAGGACGGCATCGCGCTGGTCGAGCAGCCAGTCGAGGTAGGAGCTCTGAACGGCGGTCAGGCCGTCCTCCAGCTCCTCCGCGGGTTCGATGGGTGCACGCCGCCGCTCGAACTCGGGGGAACCCTGCCGCAGCCGGAGGAACTCACCCCACGTCCCCTTCGGATCGACCTCGCCCACGGACGAGAGGCGCGGGTTGAAAGGCTCATCGAAGCAGAGCAGGCGGGCATCGCGACGAAACGTGCGCCAGAAGATGGTCGTGCCGGACCGCCGAAGACCGAGGACGACAATGGGCCTTTTCACCTCCCCACCTCCGGGCGCGTCTCTTTCGTGTCCGGTCCGCGGTAGAGATTCTTGATGTGCCGGAATGGGAGAGGCCGAGCGCGACGACCCATGTGCGCGTCGGATACGCCGTGATATCGTCGAACGGAGGCAGACTCGTCGTCGAGGTCAGAAGTGCCGCGGAAGAATCTGCCGGTATTCGGAGCGGCGATGAAGGAACCGGATATCTTCATCGCGTGTGCTCCTTTCGTGGTCGCGTCCCGGGCGGTTCGTCCCCATTGTCTCCGGTTTCTTCGAATGAGACGACCAATGTACGAGCCAGTGGTTAGATGATCACGGTGGTTGAAGGAGAGTTGACGCACTATCGAGTCCCGGTCTACCGGCGGCTCCAGGAACGCCTGGGCGAGCCGATCGTCGTATATCACGGGCGGCCGGCGCCCGGATCGGGTCTCAATACGATCGAACCGGGCGAGGACGTCGGGTTTCCCCATGAAATACTGCCTGGAAGGTGGCTGGCCAATGGCCGGTTCCACGTGACGAATCCGTCTCGCGTCCTCCGACGCGATTCTCGCGCGGCCATCCTGCGCCACTCCGTCCGCGACCCCACTTTCCTGCCGATGATGATGGCGCTCCGGGCCAAGGGGACTCGGGTGGTCGTGTGGGGGCAGGGGTATAGCCGGAATCGTCCCTTTCGGCCGGACCGACGGCCCGGCGATTGGCTGCACCTGCTCATCGTGCGGGCGAGTGACGCTTACGTGTGCTACACGGAGGCGATCCGGGCCGCGCTGGCCCGCCATGTCCCGGCCGACAAGCTGTTCGTGGCGCGCAACACGCTCGATACCGGGCGCCTGTCGGTTCTCCGACGAGAGCTGGAGCGAGCGGGAAGGGAATCGACTCGAGCCGAGCTCGGACTGAATCCGCGGGGTGACTACGTGTCGTTCATCGGACGCCTGCAGGCGCGCAAACGACCCGAGGTGCTTCTCGAGGCGCAACGGCTTCTCCGGGACGAGGGGATTCGATTCGAGGCACTGTTCATCGGCGACGGTCCGAAGCGGGCCGAGCTGGAAGCACGGGCGAGCGAACTCGGCCTGGAAGGTTCCGTTCACTTCGTCGGAGAACGCTACGGAGACGAGGCGGCTCGCTACCTGTTCGCGTCCGACGTGATGGCGATGCCGGGCTGGCTGGGCCTCGCGGTCGTGCATGCCTTCGCCATGGGCGTGCCCGTCGTGAGCCAGCTGACCGGGAAGCCGGATCTGATCGGCCACCCGCCGGAGGCGGCCTATGTTCGCGACGGGGTGAACGGACGCATGGCCGCCCCCGGCGGGCCGCGCGAGTTCGCCGCCGCGTTGAAATCGGTGCTGGCGGAGCGCGCGCGTCTCGGGCGCGGGGCCGCGGAGTTCGCGGACCGCGAACTTTCACTCGACGGCATGGTCGACGGGTTCGTCGCGGCCGTCTCGCACGCCACCGGTTGATGCGCGTCAAGCCACCTTCGGCCTCGGGGCTCGCCGGCCTGTCGATCGGCACGCTCGTCGCCATTCCGCTCCTCGGAGCGGTGACGGGCGTCGGAGCGGTCCTCTACGTGATCCCGCTCGGAGGGCTCGTGGCCGCGACGTTGCTGCGGGCGGCCCGCGCGCGACAGCTCGTCATCGTGCGCAGCGGCCTCCTGTACCTGGAGCTACTGGCCCTGTTCGTCTTCTGGATGGGGATCTCCGCGCTATGGACGATTCCCACGGTGGATGCGGGCGACGAGCTCATCCTCCTCGCCAGCCTGCTCACGATCACCGGCGCCACCTTCCTCGGCCTCCAGGAGGGCGCCGTGGAGTCCGCGTTGCGCTGGATGGTCATCGTGGCGCTCGCCGTCGCGGTGTACGTGTTCCGCATATACCTCTCGCAGGGGGCGCTGGGCGGCTACGGAGCCCTCGGAGACACTTACTTGATCGTCGCGCAGGCGATCGGCGTCGGCACGGTGCTGGCGCTGGTGGCCGCCATCACGCGACGCGGGAGGGATCGCTGGCTGGCGGCGGGCGCGGCCGTCGTCCTCGTCCCCGCGCTGGCGATGTCGCTGGCGCGCGGTGCGCTGCTCAGCACGATTCTGGTGACCCTCGCCGCGACGGTGTACTGGAACGTCGTGAATCCAGGCTCCCGGCGATCGTTCCGGCAATGGCTTCACGCCCAGGGGGCGCGCGCCGCATTGCTCGGTGTCGCGGTCGGGATCGCCGGCGTGGCCATCGGGAGCGCGCTGCAGGTCGAGCGCACGAGGGCACGTCTCGAGCGGCTGTTCTCCGGCCGGGAGTTCACCGAAGGTCCCCGGGTGCAGCTCTGGCGAGCGGCCTGGAAGAGCATCAGCGACAGGCCGTTCACGGGCCACGGCCTGGGGTCGAGCGGACTGATGTCGGGGACCACGGAGAACCTCTATCCCCACAACCTCGCGCTGCAGGTGTGGCTGGACGGCGGACTTCCGGGATTGTTCATCTGCCTGGCCGTGCTGGCGCTGCCGATCGTCTACGCCCTCCGACAGTCTCGTCGCCGCCCGGCCCCGTCGCCGTCGCGCTGGCTGCCGTTCGCCGCGGCTTACGTCTTCCTGCTGCTCGATTACTCGAAGTCGTCGAACTTCTACTCCGCCCGCCTCGTGTTCGTAGTGGGCGCGCTGCTCATCCTCGCCGTCCGCCTTCCTCGGAGCGCCTGACGTGGCCCGGCTGGTCTACGTCATGGGGCGGGGTCACAGCGGCTCGACGGTGCTGGATGCTCTGCTCGGCAACGCGGAAGACGCCGTGGGGGTCGGCGAGCTCGTGGCGGGAATGCTTCGCTACACGGAGCTCTGCAGCTGCGGACGGACGATCGAGGAGTGCGCCTTCTGGGAAGAGGTGCGGCGAAGAGTGGACAGCGAGAGCGGTCTCCCCTGGTCGGAGGCTGCCCGCCGGGTCCAGGCACAGGCGCACCTGCGGCGGTTTCCCGCGACGCTCACTGGCTCCCCGCAGAGTGCGGACGTCCGCGAGCTCGATGCGTCCAACCGGGCGATCGCGGACGCGATCTCGGGCGTCGCGGGCGTCGACGTGATCGTGGACTCGAGCAAGGAGCTCACGCGGGGCCTCTTCCTGGCGAAGCACGATTCCGAAGCCCGCATCATCCACCTGGTAAGGAGCCCCCATGCCGTCCTGGCGTCCCTGGCGCACCGCATCGACACGGGTCGCGGGTTCTCGTTTCTGCGCCGCCGGTACAGGGCCCGTGCCCTGCAACCTCTGTTCATGACGATGGCCGCGACCGGCTGGATGGTCGGCAACCTGCTGGGCGAATTGGTGGCCCGAATCGCCCCCGGGCGCGTTCTCCGCGTGCGGTACGAGGATCTCTGCGAGGATACGGAGGAGACGTTGCGGGAGATCGGCGAGTTCGCCGGTCTCGATCTGAGCCGTGTCGTGGCGGCTGTCGAGAGCGGGAGCCGGTTGGCGCTCGGTCACAAGCTGGCCGGCAACCAGATGCTGCGAGAGGGTTCGTTCAAGTTCGAGCCCGGGCGTGTCGCGGGCCGCTCTCTCTCTCGACCCTACGGAATACTCGCGTCGATCCTCACCTGGCCCCTGCTGCTCAAGTATGGCTACACCGCGACCGGTCGCGTCCGCTAGCGCCTCCAGTACCCTGCGGACGCCCCGTGCATGCAGGGGCGTGGCGGCGTCCGCGTGAGGTTCGTACCTTCTCGCCCATGTCGACCAGCCCCGTCCCGAGCGTACGCAGTTACACGATCCGGCCCGCCTTCCGGCGTGGCCTGAAGGCGTTGCCGGCGCTTCTCGTCGCGGGCCTCGTCGCCTGCTCGTCGTCGCCGCCGCCATCCGCGGAACTGCAGCGCGAGCCCGATCCGGGCCTCGCCCCCGGGGACGTCGTGCGGCTGAAGATCTGGCGTGAGCCGGAGACGAGCGGAACGTACGACGTGGATGATCGGGGCATCGTGACCTTGCCGCTGCTCGGCGATCGTGAAGTGGCGGGAATGGAGGCTCCGGCGCTCCGGGACCGCCTCCTGGAGGACTACCGGGAGTACTTCCGGAATCCGTCCATCCAGGTGACGATCCTGCGGCGCGTGAACGTGCTCGGAGCGGTCAACGCCCCCGGGCTCTACCCCGTGGATGCCACGATCTCCCTGTCCGAAGTGCTCGGACTCGCCGGCGGGATTACGCCCGACGGCGACCCCGGCGACATCCGGCTGTGGCGAGGCGGGCGGGTGATCGAAGACGATCTCGACCGGGCGATGCTCGTCGGTGACGTCGGCGTCCGGTCGGGCGATCGGATCGTGGTGGGCGAGAAGGGCTGGTTCGAACGGAACCCCGGCGCGCTCATCGGCACCCTGATCGCGTCGGCGGCCGCCATCGGCGTCGCGCTGATCCGATGAGCGACCAGGTCCCGGCCGGGCCCGGCGGCCGCGGAGAGCGGCCGATCACGCAATCGGCCCGCGAGGCCTCCCGGTTCGTCTTCGCTCCGCAGCCGGAAGCGTTCGAGAAGGACGAGATCGACCTGCGCGACATCTGGCGCCGCCTCAAGCGGCGGCGCCGGACCATGTTGACCACGCTGCTGGCGGTCCTCCTCCTCGCCGTCGGCTGGACGCTGTGGACGACACCCGTCTGGTCCGGCGACGCGCTCATCCGCGTCGAAGACCAGGAGTCGGGGCTGCTGGCGGCGCCGGCGGCGCTCACGGCCCTCACCGGCCTCGGGGGCACCGGGAGCCAGATCGAGACCGAACTCCGGATCCTGCGGACGCGGCCGATCGCCGAGGACGTCGTCGCCCGGCTGAATCTCAACTTCGTGGTCACCGATCCGAGAGAAGTGCCACGGGACGTCCTGTTCACGTCGCTGGACTTCGGACGCGAGACGGTGCAGGGCGAGTTCCGGATCCGATCGCTGGGTGACGGCAGGTATCGTGTCGAGTCGACGGACGACGAGACGCCGGCGACCAGCGTCGAGTTCGCGGCGGGAGACCGCGTCGAAATCCCCGGGGGCTCGTTCGTGCTCGCCGACCTGACGGCGGGTTCGGAGGACGACGACGTCGAGCTTCCGACGAGCATCGAGTTCGTCACGCTCCCCTTCCAGCGAGCCGTGAAGAACCTGCAGGAGGACCTCGGCGCGACGCGCCCGGATCCCGAGGCGAACGTCCTCCAGGTCGGGTACGAGACCACCGATCGCACGCTCGCCTGGAAGGTGCCGAACGCCGTGGCCGCGACCTTCATCGAGCGTCGCAAGGTCAGCAACAAGATGGAGGAGGCGAGCACCGTCCAGTTCCTGCGGGCGGAAGTCGACACGACCCAGGCGCAGTTGCAGGCCGTCGAGGACAGCCTCCGCCAGTTCCAGGAGAGCCAGCAGGTCGTAGCCGTCGAGGCCCAGGCGACGTCGGAGATCGAGCAGCTCGGCGCCTTGCAGTCGAAGCGGACGGAGCTGGACGCCGAACGGTCGGCGCTCTCCCGGGTGCTCGCCGAGATCGAGGACGGCGACGGCAGGCCCGACTACCGACGGCTCGCGTCGTTCCCGACGTTCTTCCAGAACCAGGCCGTAGCGACGATGCTGTCGTCGCTCGTCCAGGCGGACAGCGCACGCAGCGCGCTGCTGGCCCGCCTCACGCCGAACCATCCCGACGTCGTCGAGGTCGAAGAGCGGATCGACGAGCTCGAGGGACAACTCGGAGCGATCGGCCGGAATTACCTCCGTTCGGTCGACCAGCAGATCACCGCCCTCGACGAGGAGCTCGATCAGTCCGGCGCCCGCCTCGAGGACGTCCCGCAACAGCAGATCACCTACGCACGGATTCAGCGGCAGGTCGAGATGCTGGGCGAGCTCTACAAGACGATGCGGACTCGTCTGAAAGAGGCGGAGGTCCAGGAGGCGATCGACGATTCGAGCGTACGCATCGTCGAAGACGCGATCGAGCCGCTCGAGCCGGTGAGTCCGAGACCGGTCAGGAATGTGGCACTCGGCCTCGTGCTGGGCGCCATGCTAGGCGTCGTGCTCGCCCTCGCTCGCGAGTATACGGATCGTCGACTCCACGTCACCGACGACCTCGAGATGGACTTCGGTCTCGCGACGATGGCGCGCATTCCGGGCGCACCGGCTCCTCGCCGCGAGCGTGCTCCGCGTCTCATCACGCTGGAGGACGCGCAATCCGTGTCCGCCGAATCGTACAGGACTCTCCGCACCAACGTGGGCCTCATGCGACGCGACCGGGGCGGCAACGCGCTGCTCGTCACGAGTCCGTCCACGGCGGAGGAGAAGTCGGCGACGGCGGGCAACCTGGCCGTCACGCTCGCGCGGGCGGGGTCGCGAACGGTGCTCGTCGATGGTGACATGCGTCGGCCGGCGCAGCACGCCCCATTCGGGCTCGAACGCGTCCCGGGCCTCTCGGACTATCTCCTCGGCGATGAGTCGCTCGAAGCCGTAGTTCGCCCGACGTCGGTCGAGGCGCTCTTCGTGCTCCCGGCCGGGCGCGAGGTCGCCAATCCGGCCGAACTGCTGGACGACCCGGGGATGGGTGCGCTGCTGCGCGAGCTCCGCGGCCGGTTCGACGCGATCGTGATCGACACGCCGCCGGTTCTCGCCGTCACCGACGCCGCGATCCTCGCCCCCGACACGGACGGCGTCGTTCTCGTACTGCGCGCCGAAAAGACCGACCGTGACGCCATCGCCCTCGCCATACGTCAGTTGCGCCAGGTGGATGCAGAGGTCCTGGGAGCCGTCGTGACCGATGCCGACGCCGAATCCTCCTTCCAGGCCTCCTACGCGGAGTACTTCGGGCGGGAGGAGCCGTCGGGACTCGGCGCCCTCATCGCCCGCCTCCGGAAGGTCTTCTCGTGATGGGCCACACACTATGACGAAGCGCGCGCTGATCACCGGTATCACGGGCCAGGACGGCTCCTACCTCGCCGAATTTCTGCTCGAGAAGGGCTACGAGGTGCACGGCGCCGTGCGGCGCTCGTCCCTGGAGAAGTTCGATCGGATCGCGCACCTTCGCGATCGGATCTCGCTCCACCAGATGGACCTGCTCGATCAGCTCTCGATCATCACGGTGCTCGAGGAAGTCGAGCCGCACGAGTGCTACAATCTCGCCGCGCAGTCGTTCGTGCCGACGTCGTGGAACCAGCCGCTGCTGACGGGCGAGATCACGGCGCTCGGCGTGACCCGCATGCTCGAGGGGATCCGCACGGTGAACCCCGACATCAAGTTCTACCAGGCGTCGTCATCCGAGATGTTCGGGATGGTGCGCGAGAGTCCGCAAAACGAGCAGACTCCGTTCTACCCGCGCAGCCCGTACGGAGTCGCAAAGGTGTACGGTCATTTCATCACGGTGAACTACCGAGAGAGCTACGACCTGTTCGCGGTCAGCGGCATCCTGTTCAATCACGAGAGCCCCCGCCGCGGGCTCGAGTTCGTGACCCGGAAGGTCACCGACGGGGTCGCGCGCATCAAGCTCGGCATGACCGACACGCTGTCGCTCGGCAATCTCGACGCGGCTCGGGACTGGGGATACGCCGGCGACTACGTGGACGCGATGTGGCGCATGCTGCAAAAGGACGATCCGACGGACTACGTGATCGGCACCGGGGTGATGCACACGGTCCGCAACCTCGTCGAGCTGGCCTTCGACCACGTCGGGCTCGACTGGCAGGCCCACGTCCTCCAGGATCCGGCGTTCAACCGTCCCGCCGAGGTCGAGCACCTGCTCGCCGACGCGACGAAGGCGCGCGAGGAGCTCGACTGGGTGCCGCAGGTCTCGTTCGAGGAGCTCGTGCGGATGATGGTCGACGCCGACCTCGAGCTCCTGGGCGGCTCATCGGCTTGAGCGACGGGTCCCGGCACTGCCGGTCGACACCTTCATGCCCGCCTCTCCAACTCGAGCTCGAACGACCCTTCGCAGGGTGCGGCTCCGTATGAGAAGACGATTCGGTGCGTGGGTACGGTCACGCCGAAGTCGGGCATCCATACTGCCTCTTCGAGGCGTGTCGGTGCGGACGCGGACAACCGGGCGACTCCAGTCGGGTACTTCAGCGTGGCGCCGCACTCCGTGAGCGCGACATCGACGGTCGGGTGCACCAGAAGTCCGGCTTCCGCCTGCTGACCCGCTCCCCCGCAGATCCTGTCGCGCACGCGTATTCGATGCGGTGAGACGCGAAAACTCCGTTCGTGGACCGGGCGCCCCTTCATGGTCCGGTATCCGGTATGGGTGGCGACGAGGCGAAAACCGTCGGGTTCCTCCTGCCAGCTCTCCACGGTCACGTCCGGTCGTCGCCCGACGCGGAACGAAGACCAGAACTCGGCCTGGTCGCGTCCGTCGAGGGTCACCGTGTTGTGCGATCGCGTTGCCCGACTCATGTCGCGAAGCGGTCCGGCGTGATACTCCGCCACTCCCATGTCGACGATCAGCCGGCGTCCGTCCACGGACCACTCGAACGAGAAGACATCACCGTGGGCGTGCGCCGGGAGGGTGTCGGCGCCGATTCGGCCACAGGACACGATCACGAGACCGGTCGACCCGCGAGCCCCGGCGAAGCCGCCCTCGGGCAGCCGCCACACCGTCCGCGGCGCCGGCGTTTCCCCGCGCACCTCGCGGTAGAGTCCGAGGGTCTCCTCCGGCGGGGTCGCGACGTGCAGCCCTCCGTCGCGGAACAGGCTCGGGAGGCCGTCCGGGTGCAGCATGTCCACGGCAACCTGCGCCATGTCGTCGAGGCGAAGTTCGAGTTCCGACTTCAGGGCGCCGTCCTCGAGCAGCACGCAGGATTCGAGCAGATCCTGGAACACCTGGAAGTGGTAGGCGGGACTTCGCTCGAAGTGGAGGCCGTCCGGGAGGATCTGCGCCTCCAGCTCCTTCGCCAGGTGCCTGGACGCGAGCCGCCGCCAGCCCCGGGCTTCCGGCCCCCCGAAGTAGGCGGCGCCCCAGAGCAGAGCCCGGATGTTCCGAACGAGGTGGTTACCGCCGATGTCGAGCTCTCGATTGCGGGCCAGGAAGCGGATCTGCCGGGCCAGCGACGTGTGGATCGCCTCCAGCGAGTCGGCGTTCCGCGGTGCGGCATCCATCAGCCAGCGGATCCAGGCCACGATGCGGATCGAAGTCGCGTAGCTGTTCCAGCCGTCCTTCCAGTAGTCGCGTTCGAACGGCGGATTCTCCTGGATCCAGTCGAGGACCAGGGTCTCAGCGTCGGCTGGAGAAAACCCGGGAAGGAAATCGAAGTAGTGGAGGTGGAGCCTCTGGAGCGGCGTGCCACGGTTCTCGGAAAGCGCCGCCCAGTCGGTCGAAGTCTCGAGCGTGAACGGCCGGCCCGCGAGATCGACGTCGTGCGGCAGCTTCGCGTTACCGGGAGGATCTTCCCGTCGCAAGACATCGGGGATCGCGCTCCGGACCGGGGGACAGGGTTCGTGCCACCAGCGTGGCAGGCGGCTGCCGCCCTCGAGCCGCTGCGTCAGATGTCTCCGCGTCAGCAGGAAAGCACGGCGAAACAGCTGGTCGGGCCGATGGTGACGGATCGTCCTGAGCAGACGCCAGGGATTCGTCACGCCGTGCCGCCCCGATATGAGTCGGGCATGCTGAATCTCCCGAGAATCGGTCTGGTGATGGCATCGATCGGCGCTCCCGTGCGCCGCTTCACGATGCGGCCTGATTGTACGGGTTCGGTGCGGCGCGAGAAACAGTCCACCAGGCGCCCGATTCGGAGTCCTCTTGTGCATCCGACGTGACCTCTTTCATGTAGGAGCCACATGCCATCGACCGACACGCCAGACATTGGTCAGCCGGACACGGCTCGGAAGCGAATCGCCCCGCCGGCACCCGTGCTCTTCCTGTCCAATTACTTTCCTCCCGAAGTGAATGCGCTCGCCAATCGAACCAGCGAGCACGCCCGCCACTGGGTTCGTGCGGGAGGCGCCGTCGAAGTCCTGGCCGGGCCGCCGCACTTTCCCGAGGGACGAGTCTACGACGGGTACGAAAACCGCCTCACGTTCGAGCGACTCGATGGCATCGACGTGATGAGGGTCCCGATGTTCGTCGCCCCGAACGCCGGCTTTCTGCGGCGGACGTTCAGCTACCTTTCGTACATGATCTCGTGCGCCTGGTATGCCGATCGAACCCGGTCTGACCCGGGAGTCGTCGTAGCTTCGACGCCGCAGTTCTTCGCCGGCCTCGCGGGATGGGTGGTCAGCCGCCGCCGTCGCCTTCCGTTCGTGCTGGAGGTGCGCGACCTGTGGCCCGAGTCGATCGTCCAGGTCGGAGCGATGCGGCGGGGCGTGGTGATCCGTCTGCTCGAGTGGCTGGAGGGAGCCCTCTACCGGGCCGCCGACCACGTCGTGGTGGTGTCGCCAGCATTCCGGCCGCACATCGAGGCGCGCGGGGTCCGCCCGGAGCGCATCACCGTGCTGCCCAACGGCGTAGACAGCGAATGGCTCGAGCAATCGGTTCCGCCGTCCGAGGTCTCGGCCCTCCGCGCGGAACTCGGCCTGGAGGGGAAGTTCGTGGCCTCGTATCTGGGCACCGTGGGGATGGCCCATGGGCTCGGCGTCGTATTGGAGGCGGCTCGCCGCTGTCCCGACCCTGCCGTTGCATTCCTCGTCGTCGGCGCCGGCGCAGATTGGTCCAGGCTGCGGGACGCGGCCCGCGAGGAAGGACTCGAAAATCTCCAGGTTCTCGAGAAGCAATCGAGATCGCGCATCCGCCAGTTCTATGCGGCAACCGATGTCAGCATCGTGCACCTGAAGGACCGCCCTGCTTTCCGGAAGGTCATTCCGTCGAAGATGTTCGAGTCGATGGCGATGAAGCGGCCCATCGTTCTCGGCGTCCTGGGGCAGGCTCGCGAGATTCTCGAGGCCTCAGGCGCGGGGATCCCCGTGAAGCCCGACGATCCCGACGCTCTATTGGGGGCGATCCTGCGGCTGGCGGAAGACGAAGAAATCCGTCGACGCATGGGCGAGAGCGGCGCCGAGTATGTGCGGCGGCATTACGATCGCCGGCAGATAGCGCGACGCTATTGGGAGCTCCTGCAGGAAATGGCCGCGGCCGGCTGAACCCTGCCGTCCTCGGCCGGCGATCGCGTCAACCCCGGCCCAGGGCGTCCGCCAGCGCCGCGGCCACCCGTTCCTGCGTGGCCGCTTCGATCGCCGGCCAGATCGGCAGACTGAGCACTTCCGCCGCCGCGGTCTCCGCGGCCGGTAGCTCGACGCCGGCGTAGGCGTCGGCGTAGACCGGCAGCCGGTGCACCGGGATCGGGTAGTAGACCATCGTGCCCACCCCCGCGACGTCGAGCGCTTCGCGCACCGCGTCCCGCCGCCCGCCGTGGATCCGCACCGTGTACTGGTGGAACATGTGGCCGTCGGTCACCGCGGGCGCCGTCAACTCGCCGGTCGCCTGGAGGTCGGCCAGCAGTTCGTCGTACCGTTGCGCCGCCGCGCGCCGGCCGCGGTTGAACTCGTCGAGTCGGCTCAGCTTCACGCGCAGAAGGGCCGCCTGCAGGGCGTCGAGACGCGAGTTGTAGCCCAGCATCTCGTTGTGGTAGCGACTGCGCTCCCCGTGCGTACGGAGCATCCGCGCGGTCTGCGCGACCTCGTCGTCGTCCGTCGTCAGCAGCCCGCCGTCACCGAAGCCGCCGAGGTTCTTGGTGGGATAGAACGAAAACGCGCCGGCGTCGCCGAGTCCGCCGACTTTCCGGTCGCGGCCGTCCGCACCACCGACAGTCGCCCCGATCGCCTGTGCGCAGTCTTCGAGCACCCGGAGGCCGTGGCGCTCGGCGAGGCCGGCGAACGCGCCGTGGTCGGCCGGCCGGCCGAACAGGTGCACGGGGATGATCGCGGTGGTGCGATCGGTGACGGCCGCCTCCGCGGCGGCCGGATCGAGGTTGAAGCTTCCCGGCTCGATGTCGGCGAACACGGGCGTCGCGCCGATCAGCGAGATCGCTTCGGCCGTCGCGAAGAAGGTGAACGGGGTGGTGACGACCTCGTCGCCGGGTTCGACGCCGAGCGCTCGCAGGCCGATGATCAACGCGTCGGTGCCCGAGTTCATGCCGACCGCGTGCCGGACTCCCAGGTACTCGGCCGCCTCGGCCTCGAACGCCTCCACGTCGGGCCCGAGCACGAACCGCCCCGAGCGGATCACCCGCAGCGCCTCCGCCGACAGCTCGTCCCACAACAACTCCAGCTCCGGCCCCAGGTCCAGCACCGGAACCCGCTCTCGGTCGATCATGATTCGATCACGTTGGCAGAAGCACCTCTCCGGAGAGGCGCATGCTTCGGAGCGAGCCTTGAGCCGCGTCGTTCAGCGGGTCGGAGCGAGCGCAGGAGCATGTGCCTCGGCCGTCGGAGCGAGCGCAGGGAGGTCCGTCACGTCCGATATGCTTTCATCAGAACGTCGGCGACTTCCGGCCGTGAAAACTCCTCCGGCGGCCGTTCGCCCCGCGACAGCATCTCGCGGACCTTCGTGCCGGACAGGAAGACACGGTCCTCGGGACCGGCCGGGGACGTCTTCGCGGAGGCCATCTGCTTCGTGAGCTTGCAGTAGAAGGCGTGCTCGAACTTGAGGGGAACGATCCCGAGCGCCTGCTGGTCGATCGTGTCGAAGATCTTCTGGGCGTCGTAGGTGCCGTAGTAATCGCCCACGCCGGCGTGGTCGCGGCCGACGATGAAGTGCGTGCACCCGTAGTTGCGCCGCATGATCGAATGGTGGATCGCTTCCCGCGGTCCCGCGTAGCGCATCGCGGCGGGCAGCACCGAGAGGACGACACGGTCCTTCACGTAGTACTTGTCGATCAGCACCTCGTAGCACTCCATCCGGACGTCGGCGGGGACGTCGTCGGGCTTGGTCTCGCCCACGAGCGGATGGATGAGCAGCCCGTCGACGATCTCGAGCGCGCACTTCTGCAGGTACTCGTGCGCCCGGTGGATCGGGTTGCGGGTCTGAAAGGCGACGATCGTCTCCCACCCGTGCTCGGCGAACTTCGCCCGCGTCTCGGCCGGGGTGAGGTTGTGCGCCGGGAAGCCGCTGATGTCCGTCTCGTAGCAGTACTCGATCGGGCCGGCCACGCAGATCGCGCCGTGGCGATGAATCGCCGCCACGCCGGGATGATCGAGGTCGGTCGTGCCGTACACTCCGCCGGCCTCGGCCTCGAGATCGCGCTCGAACAGGCCGGTGACGTCGATGATCCCCGCGAGCTCGCCGTCGGGCGCGATCAGGGCGGCGCGTCCGCCTTCCGCCAGGTCCTCGCGCTCCTCCGCGGTGCAGGTGAGGACGACCGGTACGCCCCAAGGCAGACCGGACGGGAGGCGGGTGTCGTCGACGACCGAGCGCCACGAGGCCTCGTCCATGAAGCCGTCGAGCGGCGACAGGGCGCCGACGGCGATCAAATACAGGTCGCTCAGCAGCGCTTCGCCGACCTGGATGGTCGGCAGGCTCTCCGCGTCGCGGCGCACGCCCTCGCGGCGGCTGTCCGAGACCGTGCGGTCGACGAGGGTTCCTCCGTAGGCGGGCAGGCTCATATCACGTCAATCCTCTGGTTCCAGATTCAGAAAGGTCGGGGTCGAAAAGGTTCAGTCCTCGTTCTCCGCGTCGTGCAGATAGCCGCCGGCGCGCAGGTATTCCACCACGCGCCCGGCCGCTTCGTCGACCGACAGCTCGGCCGTGTTCACGCATACTTCGGGATCCTCGGGCGCCTCGTAGGGGGCGCTGATGCCCGTGAACTGGGGGATTTCTCCCGAACGGGCCTTCGCGTACAGGCCCTTGGGGTCCCGCTCCTCGCACACGTCGAGCGGACAGTCCACGTACACCTCGACGAAGTCACCGTCCCTGGCGATCGTGCGCCGAATGCGGTCGCGGTCTTCGCGGTACGGCGAGATGAACGCGGTGAGGACGATCGCCCCGGCGTCGACGAACAGCTTCGCGACCTCGCCGATGCGCCGAATGTTCTCGGTCCGGTCCTCGGGCGAGAAGCCGAGGTCACCGTTGAGCCCGTGGCGCACGTTGTCGCCGTCGAGCAGGTAGGTGACGCAGCCTTCGGCGAACAGGCGGTGCTCCACGGCGTTGGCGAGCGTGCTCTTGCCGGAGCCCGAGAGGCCGGTGAACCAGATGATCGCTCCCCGGTGGTCGCGGTTCGTTTCTCGTTCCTCGCGGCTGACCGTACCCTCGTGCCAGACCACGTTGCTCGACTTCTTCATAGCTCCACCCGGATGTCTGTAACGGAGAAATGCGACGGCCGGCGCCCGTTCGGCGGCTCCGCGCTCGTCGCCATGCAGTTCTGTCAGGGATCGACGCCCAACTTAGCGGATGTGACGTCGCGCACCAGACCGACTGCGTCGTCCCACACGTCGGCGCGGGCCGCGAAGATCCCACGCGGCTGGGCGGGCTGCGTCTTGCCATACGTGAGCGGGCGTCCCGCGCAGTCGCTCACGCGTCCTCCCGCGCCCCGCAGGACCGCCTCGGGGGCGCACGTATCCCACTCCTTCAGGAAAGGGACGGGATGGACGTAGACGTCGGCGCGCCCCTCGGCGATCAACGAACATTTCACGCCGACGGAGCCGGAGAGGACTTCCGAGGCCCCGAGCGCGTCGGTGACCGCCGTGATCAGCGGATCGGGGTGGGACCGCGAGCGAACCATCCGCAGGGTGTCCGGCCGGCCGCCCGGCAGGCGGAGCGGCGAAAAGGGGCCCACGGCGGCCGCGACGCCGGGCGGCAGGTCCGCGTCTTCGCCGGCCCAGCGCACGTCGGCCACCCACGCCCCTCCGTCCACCAGGCCGAGGTAGAGGCGGCCCGGATCGGGCTTCAGCACGGCACCGAGGCGGGCCGCTCCCTCGACGGCGAGCCCCACCATCATCGCGAACTCTCCGTTGCGCGCGATGAACTCCTTCGTCCCGTCGAGCGGATCGACGACCCAGAGCCGGCGGGCCGTGGCCACGCCTTCCGGCGGCGCCGATTCTTCGCTGCGCACCGCGTCGTCCGGCCGATGCTCCCGCAGGACGCCGAGGATGGCGCGGTTGGCGGCGTGGTCCGCCTCCGTGACGGGGTCGCCGGGGCGCTTGTGGTGGATGCCGAGATCGTCGTCCCGGTAGTAGGGCCGCGCTGCGACGCCGCCCTCCACGGCGGCCAGCGCCGCGGCCTCCAGATCCGCCGCGGCGTCGTCCGGCGCACCGGACGGCCGCGTCTCGCTCCACTCGATCCGTCCCGTCACGTCGCGACGCGCCGGTAGAAGAAGACGCCCGCCGCGAGGAAGAAGGCGTTCGGAAGCCAGGCCGCGGCCGGTGGCGGCAGGATACCTCCTGCGCCCAGGCCCTCCGCGATGCGGATGAGCGACAGGAAGAGCAGGGTGGTCACGAGCGCGATGCCGATGGAGATCGAGGCGCCGCCCCGGCGGCTCGAGTTGGCGAGCGGGGCGCCGAACAGGGCGATGATGAAGCAGGCGAACGGGAACGCGATCTTCAGCATGAGCTCCACCCGCAGCTGGCGCGTGTCGCTCCCCGAGCGGTCGAGAGCGTCGATGTAGGCCTCCAGCTCTCCATAGTCCATGTTCTCGACGTCCTTCGGCGGCGCCAGCAGATCGTCCGGGGTCTCGGTGAAGGCGGCCTGGTGCAGCTCGTCGAACTCGAACGACACCGTCCGACCGCGCTCGGGCAGCAGGCGCAGCGTGCCGTCGCGCAGGACCCAGTGGGCCGACGCGCTGTCCCAGCGCGCCGTCGCCGCATCCACCGAATAGGGCGGGTAGTCGTAGCCGCTCCCCTCTCGATCGATCCGGATCTGCTCGATCTCGCCGCGCGAGCTCGTGAGCCGGCGGATCGTGTAGTAGCGCCCTCCGTCCCCCCGATAGACGAACGAGAGGCGGGCTCCGCCCTCGTGCTCTTCTCCCAGCACCTCGGCGGACTTCTCGTTCGCCGCGGGGATCACCTCGGTGAGCGCCAGGGCGACCAGGCTCAGGCCGAACGAGGCGATGAGCATCGGCACCGTGAGCCGCAGGAAGCTGATCCCGCCCGCCTTGGCCGCCGTGACCTCCAGGTGCCGGGTCATCGACGAGACCGTGAACACCGCACCGATCAGGCAGGCGATCGGGAAGGCCAACAGCATGTGGTACGGAAACTGGTAGGCGTAGTGCAGGAACACGTCCCCCCGCGTGACCGCGTCGGCCAGCAGGTTGTCGATGTCGTCGGTGAACTTGATGACGATGAACAGGAACGGGACGCCCAGCACGCAGACGCCGAAGATCCGGAAGAACTGGCGCAGCACGTAGCGGTCGAGGGTCCTCATCCGCCCGCCCGGCGCGAGTGGTAGAACGCCGCGATGCCCACGGCCAGGAACAGCACGTTGGGCGCCCACATGGCCCAGAACGGTGACAGGAGCTCCTGGTCGGCGATCGATTCGCCGCCGATTAGGGCCACGTAGTAGGCGGTGAACACGAGGAAGCTGACGCCCACGACCATCGAGATCCCGCCGCGATGGTACCGGACGGCGATCGGAACGCCGATGAGCACGAAGATCACGCAGGCGGCGGGAAGCGAGTACTTCTTCCAGATCTCGACCTCGAGCTGTCGCGCCGACTTCACGTAACGGTCCCGCTGGGCGGCGTAGCTGCGGAACGAGTTCTGCGCGGCCGCCGGCATCGTGATCCGCTGGCCGGTGCGCCACCCCGTCCTGAACGCCGGCTCGTCGGCCGCTCCACCGCCCTCGCCGGCAGCCAGGCGCTCGAGCGCTCGCTCCGCGCGCTCCCGGCCGCCGACCTCGTCAGCGGCCCCGATCGCGGCGGTGTCGGCCGCTCCGTCGGCCGCTCCGCCGGCCGGCTCCGCCGTTTCCTCGTCCTCGATGGGGCCGACGTCCCGGGACAGGTCGCCGAGCAGCTGGTCGGTGTACGACAGCGCGAGCGCGGAGCTCGTCCGCGAGGCCTCGTCGGCCCGCGCGTAATTCTCGGCCACCTTCACGCGCATCGAGTCGATCGGCAGCTCGCGGTCGCCCCGCAGGCTCGTCGTCGAGCGGTCGAACTCGTTGCCGATGTCGGCGATCCGCATGTGCTGGGTCCGGAACCAGGTGCGCTGAAACTCGCCCGGGCGTTCGAGGTCGGTCTCGCGGATCTCCCCGTCGTACAGCGTCAGGTAGAGGTCCGTCTGCTGGGCGTTCAGCGCCATCGTGCCGCTGTCCGCGATGATCGTGCGCATCAGCTCGGGTCGCGTGGCGTCCCAGATCGTCACGTCCGCCAGGTGGTTCGTCTGCGGATCGACCTGTTGCGCTTCCAAGAAGAGCTGGCGCTCGATCACCTCGTTCACCGACCTGGCGTTGAGCGCGAAGGTCGGCGACTTGCGGCTGATGCTGCGCCGCAGGGTCTGCAGGCGGTGGTTGGACTCCGGCAGGACGCCGTCGCTGAACCAGAACAGACCGAGCGCCACGACCACGGCGGCGCCCATCACGGGAAGCCCGATCCGGAACAGGCTGATCCCGCTGGCCTTCATCGCGGTGATCTCGTTGTCCGCCGCCATGCGCGTGAACGTGTAAAGGACCGTGACGAGAACGGCCATCGGCACGATGACGGCCAGCATGAACGGGATCGACAGCCCGAACACCTCGGCGATCACCTGCCAGCCGAGCCCCTTGCCCACGAGCTGGCGGAACATCTTCGCCACCTGGTCGAGCAGCATGAGCGCCGTGAGCGACGTCAACGCGAACGCGAACGGCGCCACGAGCTGGCGAAGTATGTACGCGCTGAGGATCCGCAAACGACGTCTCCGACACTGGTTTGACTTTGGTCCGGGCCGGCGTGAATGTACCCGGCCATGCCCAGTTTAGCTCCCGCCCCCGGTCTTTCCGGCGACTCCGGCCGCCCGCCCGCCTCGGTCGCGATCGTGATGCTGAGCGCCATCGGCGACGCCGTCCACGTGCTCCCGGTCATCGCCTCGCTGCGGGACGCGTGGCCCGGCGTGAAGATCACCTGGGCGATCCAGCCCACCGCGCACGCCCTGATGTCGGGCCGTCCCGACGTCGACGATTTCGTCGTGTTCGAACGCTCGAAGGGGTGGCGCGGCTTCCTCGATTATCGCCGCGCCGTCCGCGGCCGGCACTTCGATCTGGTAATCGACCTGCAGGTGTACTTCAAGGCCGGCGTGCTGACCGCGCTCCTTTCGGCCGACCGGAAGCTGGGGTTCGACAGAGCGCGAGCGCGCGATCTGAACTGGTTGTTCACGACGGAGCGGATCCCGCCGCACGAGCCGCAGCACGTCCAGGACCAGTACCTCGAGTTCGTCGAATACCTGGGCGTCGAGCCGCGGCTGCGCTGGGACTTTCACTTCACCGAGCCGGAGCTGGAGAGACGCGACGCGGTGCTCGGCGCGTTCGACCGGCCGGCGCTCGCCGTCGTCCTGCGCACGACCCGGCCGGGCAAGAACTGGTTCGCCGACCGGTATGCGGAGGTGCTCGAAATCGCCGAGCGGGACCTCGGCCTGCAGCCGGTCCTCGTCGGCAGCGAGGCGCCCGCGGAGGTGGAAATGGCCCGCGAGGTGACGCGGCTGACGCGGGCGAATCCGGTGAACGCGCTCGCCAACGACTTGCGCCACCTGGCGGCCCTGCTCGACGGCAGCGCGGTGCTCCTGAGCCCCGATACGGGGCCGTTGCACATCGGGGCGGCGTGCGGCACGCCGACCGTCGGCCTGTTCGGATATACGGATCCGAAGCGCGTGGGCCCCTACGGCCAGTCCGGAGACCTCGTCGTGGACCGCTACTCCCGGCCCGGCGAGACCGTACCCTCGATGGAGTTCCGGCCCGGCAACATGGAGCGGATCGAGGTTCGGGACGTGGTCGAGAAGCTCGAGCTCGCCGTGCGGCGCCACGTGGCCGCGGAGGCGGTGGCGCCATGAACGACCGCGCGAACGGCGGCGACCGCGCGGCCGCCGGCGGTGCAGACGGAATCACCTACCAGGGCCGGATCCTGTGGGTCGACGACGAGGTCGACATGCTCCGCCCGCACACCCGGCTGCTGACGAGCTCCGGCTACGACGTCGACACCGTGATGAACGGCAACGACGCGCTGGAGCTGCTCGAGGCCGAGAGCTACGACCTCGTGCTCCTCGACGAGCAGATGCCGGGCCTGCGCGGGATCGAGGTCCTGGAGCGGATGCGTCGCCGGGGCCGCCGCGTGCCGGTCGTCATGGTGACCAAGAGCGAGGCCGATTCCACCATGCACGAGGCGATCGGTCGCGAAGTGGACGACTACATCGTCAAGCCGACGAGTCCGCGGCAGGTGCTGTCGGTCGTCACGCGCATCCTGGCCGGGGCGAAGCTGCGGCACGAGCGCATCGCCCGCGAGTTCACCTCGGGATTCGGCGACCTGCGTCAGCGCGTGACCACGGCGGAGTCGTGGCGCGACTGGACGGAGCTGTTCAGCCAGATGGTCGACTGGGAGCTCGGCCTCGATTCGGCGGGCGAGACCGGCCTGCTCGAGGTGCTCGACACGCTGCGCCGTGACGTGCGGCGGGAGTTCTGCGACATGGTGTGCGCCCGCTATCCGGCCTGGGTGCAGGAACAAGCCGGGGACGCGCCGCCGCTGAGCGTCGACGTGCTCCCGGAGTTCCTCGGGCCGCTGCTCTCGGCGGGCGAGCCGGTGATGCTCGTGGTGATCGACTGCCTGCGGCTCGACCAGTGGCGGGCGCTCGCGCCGATGCTGGCCGACCACTTCGAGATCGACGAGGCGCTGCACGCGTCGATCCTCCCGACGGCGACGCCGTTCTCGCGCAATGCGATCTTCAGCGGCCTGTTTCCCGACGAGATCGAGGCGCGGCGGCCCGGCTGGTACGAGTCCGGCGAGGACGAGGGGTACAACACCTTCGAGGGCGAGCTGCTGCGGGACCACGTCCGCGAGCTCGCCGGCCGCGAGATCCCGACCCACTACGAGAAGGTGTTCACGAACGACCAGGGGCAGGCGATGCTCAAGCGGCTGCCGGGCTACCTGTCGTCGCCCTCGGTGACGGCGCTCGTGTTCGGTTTCGTCGACCTGCTGACGCACGGCCGCAGCGAGTCGCGGCTCATCTTCGAGGTGGCCCGGGACGCGGCGGCCCTGCGCTCCCTCACGCTCACGTGGTTCGAACGCTCCGCCGCCTTCGGCGCCCTTCGGGAGGCCTCCCGCCGCGGCGTGCGCGTGCTGCTGACCACCGATCACGGGTCGATCCACTGCAACCGGCCCGCCACGGTGTTCGCCCGACGCGACGCGACCCAGAACCTGCGCTACAAGTTCGGCCGCGATCTCCGGGTGGAGGATCCCTCGACGGCGTTCGTGGTCGACGACGCCGCGAAGCTGCGGCTGCCCGATCGCGGCTACCGGGTCAACTACGCGCTCTGCCGGGAGGATCATTACTTCGTGTATCCGACCAAGCTGCGGGAGTACCAGAGCCGCTACCGCGACAGCTTCCTGCACGGCGGGGTGAGCCCGGAGGAGATGATCCTCCCGGTCGCCCTGCTGACGCCGCGCGCCTAGGGTTCCGACGATGACCCCGACCGGCACCTATCGCCGCCTGTTCGGCTATCTGCGCCCGTACAGGGGGCGCTTCGCGCTGACCGTGGTGATCGGGATGCTCGCGTCGGTGCTCGACGCGTTCAGCTTCGTGCTGGTGATCCCGCTCCTGCAGACGCTGTTCGACACCGGCCGCATGATCGACCCGCAGGCGGGGAACCTGGTCGAACGGGTGCTGGGCGAGGTGATCGGCCCCTTCGTGCGTTCCGGGTCACAGCTGACGGCCCTGCGCAACGTCTGTCTCGTCCTGCTCGGCGCCATCCTGCTCAAGAACGTGACGCTGGTCGTGGCGCGCTACCTGGGCGTCTCGATCCGCGAGCGGACCGAACGGTCGATGCGGGACGATGCCTACGCGCGTCTCCAGCTGCTGCCGCTGTCGTTCTACGCCCGCACGAAGACCGGCCAGCTGATCACCCGCGTCCTCCAGGACACGCGCGAGGCGCGGGGGGCCATCAGCAACCTGTTGATCGACAACCTGCGCAAGCTGACGAACGCCATCGTCTATCTCGTCGCGCTATTCGCCCTGTCGTGGCGGCTGACGCTGATCGCCCTCGTTCTCGCTCCCGTCCTGGCGGTCACCCTCGCGCCGATCGTCCGTCGCCTGAAGCGAGGGTACCGCAAGGCGTTCGACCAGCAGGGCGAGCTCGTCAGCATGCTGCAGGAGGCGGTGAGCGGCGTGCGCCTGATCAAGGCGTCGGGCGCCGAGGCGTACGAGCGCGAGCGCTTCTCCGAGCGTTCGGGGCGCTACACGCGGCGCATGGTCCGGACGTCGAGCCTGGCGGAAATGGCGAGCCCGCTGTCGGAGGTCATGTCGTCGCTGGCCGCCGTGCTCCTGATCTGGCTGGGCGCCCGGATGGTACTCGTGGACGGCACGATGGCCCCCGAGGCGTTCATCGCCTTCATCACCCTGGCCCTGCAACTCGTGTCGCCCCTGAAGACGCTGGCCGACTTTCCGGCCCGGCTGCAGAT
>JASFRN010000011.1:0-43951 GCA_050114915.1 Gemmatimonadales bacterium
GACCCTCAGGTCGGTGCGTTCGGGGGGCGGAAGCTTGGCCAGCTGCGCGTATGACGACATGAACCGGCCGAGCGCCTCCGACCGGCCGCCGATCACACGCAGTCCCTCCCGCATGTCGTCGCGCATCTCCACTTCCTCGGGGGTCGAGCCGTCGACCCGCTCGAGCATCGTCGAGAGGCTCTCCGCGATCGATTTGATCGGGGTCAGCGAGTTGTTGATCTCGTGGCTCAGGACCCGGATCAGGCGCTGCCAGGCGATGCGCTCCTCCTCCCGCAGCACCTGGCTGAGGTCCGCGAGCACCACGAGGCGGTGCGGCCTGCCGTCCCAGCGGAACGTGCGGCGGCGAAGCTCCCAGCGGCCGAAGCCACGCGCCACCGCGAAGTTCATCACCCGGGGCGTCTCACCGGACAGACATTCGGCAAGCCCGAGCTCCTCGGCGTCGAGGCCGATCAGCTCGGCCTGCGGCCGGCCGAGGAGGCTCTCTCCGGCCCGGTTCAGGAGGCGCAGACGGTTCCCGTCGTCGAACGCGAACAACGCCACGTCGATGACCGCGAGCACCCGGGTGAGGAGGTTCGAAGCCTCGAGAGCGTCGAGGCGCTGGTCGTGGAACGTCTGGGTGAGCTCGTTGAGCTCGTGCAGGATGAGTCCGAGCGCGTCCTTCTGGTCCGGCGTCCGCGTCCGCAGCGAGTAGTCGCCCTCACGGATCGCTTCGAGCATGTTCGACACCGCGTGGAGCGGACGGATCAGCCGTTCCCGCAACAGGAAGAGCAATCCCCCCCAGGAGACGACGACGAGCGCGCCGAGGGTCCATTGCGTGCGCGGCGCGAAGTCGCCGGTCCACAGGAGGGCGATGCACAGGAGAACGGCCGGAAACCCCGAGGCCAGCGCCAGGAGCGGAATGAGGCGCTGGTAGGTCAGCTTGCGGCGCAGACGGCGCCACGGGCGGCTACGTCTCATGCCGTCCCCGTGTCGGGTCTCGGCCTCCGCGAACCCGGTCCCCCCCGTGCCCCCCGTGCCTCAGCTCTGCAGACCATGACGTTTCAGCCGGCGGTAGAGCGCGCTGCGGCTCAAGCCGAGATCGTCGGCGGCCCGGCTCACGTTGCCGCGATTCCGGGTCAGGGCCTTCCGGATGAGTATGCGTTCGGCCTCGTCGAGCTCGACGTTCTCCAGGCTCAGCGAGCCCTCGGGCGCCTGCCGGAGGCCCAGGTGCTCGACGTTGACCGTGCGCCCTTCGGCCAGGAGGACGGCGCGCTCGATCGAATGTCGCAGCTCCCGGACGTTGCCGGGCCACGAGTGCCGGTACATGGCGTCCAGAGCTGTACTCGACAGTTCGAGGTCGGTACGGCCGTACTTCGCCCCGCTCGCCGCCAGGAAATGCGTGGCCAGCAAGGGGATGTCTTCCCGGCGCTCACGCAGCGCGGGAAGCTTCACTTCGACGGTGTTCAGCCGGTAGAACAGGTCCTCGCGGAAGGTGCCCTCGGCGACCGACCGGTCCAGCTCGGCGTTCGTGGCCGTGAGGATGCGCACGTCGACGCGGCGGGTCTTCGAGGAGCCCACCGGCTGGAGCTCGCCCGTTTCGAGCACCCGGAGCAGCTTCGCCTGCTGCGCCATCGGCACGTTGCCGATCTCGTCGAGGAACAGCGTGCCGTCGTGCGCCACCTCGAAGTACCCGACCCGATCGGACCGCGCGTCGGTGAAGGCGCCCTTCACGTGTCCGAACATCTCGCTCTCGAACACGCCCTCCGATAGACCCCCGGTGTTCACCGTGATGAGGGGGCGGTCGGCCCGTCCCGAAGTCGCGTGGAGCCAGCGCGCCACGACTTCCTTCCCGGTGCCGGGCTCCCCCGTGATGAGCACGTTGGCGTCCGACGGGCCCACCTTATCGATCAGGCGGAGCACCGGCTGCATCGCCTTGGACTCGGCGATCATCGCGGGGGCGTCGGCGCCCTCGCGCAGGAGCTCGTTCTCGGCCTCGAGGAGCTTCGCCTTGCGTACGGCGCGGCCGAGCTCGACCTGGCTGCGCAGCGTCGCGAGCAGCCGCTCGTTGTCCCACGGCTTCTCGATGTAATCGCGCGCGCCGCGGCGCATCGCCTCGACCGCGCTCTCGATGCTGCTCCACGCCGTCATCACGACGATCGGCAGGTCGGAGTCGTAGGCCTGCAGCCGCGGCAGCAGCTCGAGTCCTTCCTGGCCGGAAGTCGTGTCGCGCGTGTAATTCAGGTCGAGCAGGAGCACGTCGAAGTCGTCGGCCTGCACGAACTCGGCCACCTCGGCCGGCGACGTGGCCGTCTGGATCGAGTACCCCTCGCTCTTCAGCAGCAGCTTCAGAGCCGCCAGTACGTCGCGCTGGTCGTCGGCCACCAGGATGCGTGGTTTCCGCGCCTCACTCACCGGTCCGCCTCCCCTTCGTCGAACTCACGTTCAGCGCGCCTTGCGAAGGGCGACGCCCTCCTCCACGATCCGCCCGTCGAACAGGTGCACCGTGCGCTCCGCGTAGGGCGAGTAACGCGGGTCGTGCGTGACCATGAGAATCGTCGAGCCGCTCGCGTGCAGGTCGCGCAGCAGGCCCATGACCGCCTCCCCGTTCGTCGAATCCAGGTTCCCGGTCGGTTCGTCGGCCAGCAGTATCAGCGGGTCTCCGGCCACGGCCCGCGCGGCGGCCACCCGTTGCTGCTGGCCGCCCGAAAGCTGGCCCGGGTAGTGATCGATTCGATGCGACATCCCCACCCTCTCGAGCGCTTCGAGCGAGCGGCGCCGGCACTCCGCCTGTGGCAGGCCCCGATAGCCCAGCGGAAGCTCGACGTTCTCGAGCACCGTGAGATCGCCGATCAGGTTGAACGCCTGGAAGATGAACCCGATGTGGAGATTTCGGAGGCGCGCACGCTCCGCGGTGCTGGTGCGCGACATCGGCCGGCCGTCGAACCAGTACTCCCCGGCCGTGGGCGTGTCGAGCAGCCCGATCACCGCGAGCAGCGTCGACTTTCCGCAGCCCGAGGGGCCCATCACCTCGACGAATTCGCCCCGCGCCACCTCGAAGTGCACGTCGTTGAGGGCGTGGGTCTCCATTTCGTCGGTATAGAACACCTTCCGCACGCCGTCGAGCTTGATCAGGGGCATCTCCTCCCCGGTCTTCCGCTCCTCGGTCATGCGCTCCCCACGATGCGTGTGCTAGTCGATGTCGAAGCAGTCGACGTCGTCGAACTGCGAGATGTCGGATACGACGATGCGGTCACCGGGCACGAGGCCCGACAGCACCTCGATCCGATCCACGGAGCCGCGGCCGAGCCGCACCTTCACCCGCGTGGCGCTCGCCGAGTCGCCGGAAACCTTGAACACGGTGGACCAGCCGTCGGCGCTCGCGTAGACTGGCCGCTCGACGGAGAGGACGTCGTCCAGCGTCCCGAGCTGGATGCGCGCGTCCACGTCACGGTCACCGTCCGGCGGGATGGGCGGGTTCTCGTCCAGCGCGACGGTCACCGAGAGAACCTTGGCGCCCGGCTCGCGCGTCACCTCGCTCACCTCCCCGGTCAGCTGTCCCACCGTTCCCTCCAGCGTCACCGGTTGGCCGACCGCCACGTCGGCGCCCTCGCCGGCGTAGACCTCGACCACCGCCTTCAACCGGTCCGCCAGGGTCACTTCGGCCATCACGTCGCCGCCCGCGACCCGGGTCCCCGGCTGAACGGAGACGCGCTCGACGTATCCGTCCCCTGCGGCGCGCAGCGTCAGGGCCTGCAGCCGCTCGCGCTCGGAGTCCAGGATCGACTCGACCCAGCGGAGCTCGTCTCGTCGGGCCGCCAGCTGCTGTTCGGTGGTCGACGTGATGAGCGCGAGCCGCTCTTCGTCGGCCGACAGTCGCTTCGCGAGCGCGTCGACGCGCTCACGGGCCCGCTTGAGGTCGATCTCCCGGACCTTTCCGGCCGGTTGCGAAGAGAGCTCTTCGAAGTCGTCCTCGGCACGCAGGAACTCGATTCTCGTGTCTGCGATCGCGGCCTCGAGCGACAGCCGGCGAGCGCTCTGCTCCCGGCTCAGCGCGATCATCCCGGCTCGAGCGGCGGCGAACTTCTGCTCGGCCTTCTCGACCGCGAGCTCGATTTCGGGGTTCGTCAGCTCGACGAGGCGGTCTCCGCTCCGCACCGCCTGGCCTTCGATCGCATACACGGCCTCGACGACGCCGGGCTGCTCCGCCTGCACCAGCTGCCTGCGGTCGGGAACGAAGCTGCCCCAGCCGTGCGCCTGGCGGATCATCGGGCCCTGCCGAACCGTCCCGTACACGAGCAGGTCGCCGTCGACGGACGGCGAGGCCGCGGGGAGGGACGCGAGGAGGGCGCCGATCCCGACGAGCCCGGCGATCCCGAGAAGTATCCACGGCAGACGTCGCTTGCCGCGTGGCGCCGAGCGCGGGACGTCCATGCCGGACATCCGCGACCCGCCGGGCTTCTCGCCCGGCGGCGGACTCTCCGGATGAATCTCTCGGATCTGCGCCATCTTCTCTTCCCGTTCCGCCCCGTTGTCCGCCGGCTCGACAAGGTAATGCCTCGATCGGCGTGGTGCTCGGCCTCACCGGCCCCCGAGGAGACGGCAACCAGCGTGCCAGAGAGGCGCATGCGCCTAATTTACGTGTTAACATGCTGTTGCGACGATCGTGCGCCCCGAGGGGTCGCCCTCGCGTGTTCGGTTACGTCACACCATGACCGGTATCGGGACACCGCCGCTAGCGGGTTCACGGCGAAACCGGCCCGCGGCGGCGGGCGTATGGCGGGGCGGCGGGAGGCGCAGAAAGGGACGCTCCCGACGGTCTCGAATCCAAGCGGAGGTATGAGCATGAGACGAGCGGCGAACCGCGTTCGATCGTATCTGCCCCTGGCGTTCCTGGCTCTCGCGGCGTGCGCCGGACGCATGGCGAGCGTCGAGTCGGAACCGACGCCCGAGCCGCCGACCGAGGCGGACTTCTACGGGACGTACGACCTCTACATGGGCGGACAGCCGATGCTGGAGGGTCAGCCGGCGCCGTTCACCGCCACCTGGTCCGAGGACCGGTTCGTCGTGCTCCAGCAGGGCCACGAGACGATCCGAACCGGGATCTCGATCGACCCGGTCAAGCAGGAGATCAGGATCTGGGATCCGAACACCAGCGACATCGCGTGCGGCTCCGAGGGGATCTACGTGTACGAGGACGACGGCGAGACGATCACGATGACCGCCGTGGCGGACCCGTGCGCGAATCGGGCGGCGTCGGCGGACGGTGCCCGGTTGATCCGGCAGTAAGGAAGCGGCGGGCCGGGCGGGGTGCGCCGCCCGGTCCCTGCCGCGTGAGCCGCCCCGGCGGGGACGCGCTCGAACCTAGATCCCGTCCTCCGGGAAGTTCTCGATCACGTCCTGCACGCGGTTGAGGAAGAACGCTGCCATCGCCCCGTCCACGACCCGGTGGTCGTAGCTGAGTCCGAAGTACGACATGTGGCGGATGGCGATCGTGTCGTTCCCCATGTCGTCCTGCACGACCACGGGCCGCTTCTCGATCACGCCGGTGCCGAGGATCGCGACCTGCGGCTGGTTGATGATCGGGGTGCCGAACAGGTTTCCGAACACGCCCACGTTGGTGATCGTGAACGTGCCGCCCTGGATGTCGTCGAAATCGAGCGTCTTCGTACGCGCCTTCTCGGCCAGGTCGTTCGCCCCCGTGGCGAGCCCCTTGAGGCTCAGCTGATCGGCGTTCTTGAGCACCGGCACGATCAGTTCCTTGCCGTCGTTGACGGAAACCGCGATCCCCAGGTTGATGTCGTTGTGGTAGACGATCTTGGTGCCGTCCACCGAGGCGTTGAGGATGGGATACTCCCGCAGGCCTTCGACCACCGCCTTCATGATGAACGGCCCGTAGGTGAGCTTCACGCCCTCCTCGGCGAACTGGCCCTTCATCTTCTTGCGCAGCTTCACGACGCGCTCGAAGTCGATCTCGGTGACCGAGGTCACGTGGGCCGAGATCCGCTTCGACATCAACATGTGCTCCATCGTGCGGAGCCGGACGCGGTTCATGTCCTCCACCCGGTCGCCCTCGCGCACGGGAACCGACGGGATCTTGATGTCGAGCGTGGCGCCGTGGATCGGCACCTGCATGGTGCCCGGGGCCCCGGCGGGAGCCGCGGGCTGGCGGGCCGGCTGGCCAGCGGGCGCGGCCGCTGGCTTCGCTTCGGCCGGCTTCTGCTCGGCGGCCTGCTTCGCCCCGCCGCTCTCGATGTAGGCCTCGATGTCGTCCTTCGTCACCCGGCCGCTGATCCCGCTGCCCTCGACCTGCGAGATGTCGACGCCGTGCTCGGCGGCGATCTTACGCACCACGGGCGTCGAGCGCGTCCGGATGCGCTCCTCGCGGGACATCGGTTCCCCCGTTCCCGTCTCGGCCGCGTCCCCGGCGCCTGCCGCGGGGGCGGGCGCCGCGGGTTCGGCGGCCGTCGCGTCCCCGGCGGTGGCTTCGTCCCCGGCCGCGGCCGCCGGAGCGGCCTCCTCCCGGGACTCCTCGGCCGTCGCCTCGGCCTCGGCCGCGGCATCGGCGTCGGTCTCGATTCGCGCGACGACCGTGTTCACCTCGACCGTGGACCCTTCTTCGACCAGGATCTCGACGAGCTTCCCGGCGACGGGCGAGGGGATGTCCGCGTCGACCTTGTCGGTCGAGATCTCGAACAGGTCCTCGTCCCGTTCGACCATGTCGCCCTTCGACTTCAACCACTTGGTCAGCGTGCCTTCGGCGATCGACTCGCCCATCTGCGGCATGATCACGTCCTGCTTGGCCATCGCGTCCTTCCTGTCTCTTCGGGTCCTGGCTCGTCAGTACGACAGCAGCCAGCGGGCCGCCGCCGTGATGTCGTCCGTCTGCGGCAAATAGTAGTCTTCGAGAGCCGGCGCATATGGCACCGGCGTGTCGATCGCCGTCACCCGGCGAATCGGGGCGTCCAGCCACTCGAACGCGTGCTCGCACACCTGGGCGGAGATCTCGCCGGCGAAGCCGCCGAACTTCGCGGCCTCGTGGACGATCAGCAGCCGTCCCGTGCGGCGAACGCTCTCCACGATCGCGTCGACGTCCAGCGGGCGCAGTGTCCGCAGGTCGAGCACGTCGAGGGTCGCGCCGTCCTCGTCCTCGATCGCCTGCGCCGCCTCGTCGCACTTGTAGACCATCGCACCGTACGTGACGACGGTCAGGTCGTCGCCTTCGCGGTGGCGCCGCGCCTTTCCGAGCGGCACGACGATCTCCTCGCCGGCGGGCAGCATCTCCTTCACCCGCCGGTACAGATACTTGTGTTCGAAGTAGAGGACCGGGTCGGGGTCGCGGATGGCCGCGGTCAGCAGGCCCTTCGCGTCCCGCGCCGTGGCCGGCGCCACCATCTTCAGCCCCGCCACGTTCGCGAAGTACGACTCGACGTTCTGCGAGTGGAAGGGCCCGGAGCGCGCGCCGCCGCCACACGGGCCACGGATGACCAGGCCGGCGCCGATCCCGGTGCGGTACCGCGACTTCGCCGCGAAGTTGACGATCATGTCGAACGCCGGCGCGATGAAGTCGATGAACTGCATCTCGGCGATCGGGCGCAGCCCCATGTGCGCGGCGCCGATCGCGGCGCCGACGATCGCGGCCTCGCTGATCGGCGTGTCGATCACCCGTTCCGCCCCGAACTCGTCGAGGAAGCCTTCGGTGATCTTGAACGCACCGCCGTAGACGCCCACGTCCTCGCCGAGGATGAACACGCGCTCGTCCCGCCGCATCTCCTCGGCCATCGCCTGGCGGATCGCCTCCAGGTACGTCGTCTCCTGCAGCTCGCTCATGCGATTCCTTCGTAGCCGGGCACGGGGCCGCGGGTCCAGGGAACGGGGGCGTCGAGCTCGGACGAGGCGTAGACGCGAGTCCGTGCGTCGTCGGGCTCCGGGTCGGGTTCGGCGAGCACGTCGTCCACCGCGGCGTCGAGCTCCGCGGCGACCGCGTCCCGGATCGCGGCGAGATCTTCGTCGCGCATGTCGGCTTCGTCGCGCAGCACGGCTTCGAGCCGGCTGATCGGGTCACGGGCGCGCCACGCTTCGAGCTCCCCGGCCGGCACGTACTTCTGCGCGTCGTGCTGGGCGTGGCCGAGCATCCGGTAGGTCTCGGCCACGATGATCGTCGGGCCGTCGCCGCCGCGGGCGCGGCCCACCGCGGTGTGGGCCGCCGCATAAACGGCGCGCACGTCGTTTCCGTCCACCGATTCGGCCGGCACGCCGTACATCGCCGCCGCGTCGAGCCAGTCGTGGACGGCCGATTCGCGGCGGCTCGTCGTTCCGAACGCCCAGCGGTTGTGCTCGAGGAAGGTGACGATCGGGAGGTCGAGGGCCGCCGCGAAGCAGAAGCCCTCGTGCGAGGAGCCCGTGCGGCTCGCGCCGTCACCCTGATAGGTCATGCACACGCGGGGTTCGCCCCGCTGCTTGAACGCCAGCGCGACCCCGTTGAGCACGCAGAGCTGGGTCCCCAGCGGACTCACCGGTCCGAGGAGGCCGAGGTCGGGCACGGTGAAGTGGGTCGTGTTGTCCTTGCCCGCGCACAGCGACGTGCCCCGCGCGGTGTACTGGCGAAGCATGTCGCGCACGTCGAGGCCGCGCACGAACAGGGCGCCCATGTCGCGGATCGACGGCGCGAGCCAGTCGCCGTCCTCGAGCGCCAGGGCGCTGGCGACGGCCGTACCCTCCTGGCCGAGGCTCCGGTACAGCCCGCCCACGATGTGCCCCTGCTTGAACAGGGTTTCGAGGCGCTCCTCGACGCCGCGGGTCAGCAGCATGAACCGGTAGATGTCCCGCAGTCCTGACGGCTCGAGATCGGTCAGCTCGGCATCCTCGCAGGGGATTCGTCCCGCGCGGCAACTCCGCGCGGACGGCGAACATATGCACCCGCCCGCCTGACGGCCAAGTGCTTTACGTAACCACAAAGCGCGCCCGGCTGGCGGGGCGCGCCGCAGCGTGCGACTCTGCGACATGCGACAGGTGGTGATTCCCCGGCACGGCGGTCCGGAGGTGCTCGAGGTTCGCGAGTCCGCGGATCCGGTGCCCGGCCCGGGCGAGGTTCGGGTTCGGGTGGAGGCCGTCGGCGTGAACTTCGCCGACATCATGGCCCGCATGGGGATCTACCCCGACGCGCCGCCCCTCCCGGCCGTGGTCGGATTCGAGGCCGCGGGCGTGATCGACGCGGTGGGCGCGGGCGTGGAGGGCGACCGCATCGGCTTGCCCGTGATCGCTCTCGTGGGTAGCGGCGCCTACTCCGACGTCGTGTGCCTCCCGGCCGAGCAAGCGTTCCCGAGGCCGAGCGGCATGCCCGCGCAGGTCGGCGCCGCGATGCCCGTCGTCTACCTGACGGCCTACGTGGCGCTGTGCGTGATGGGCTCGCTGAATCGCGGCGAGCGGGTGCTGGTGCAGAATGCCGGGGGAGGGGTGGGCCTCGCGGCGCTCGACATCTGTCGGCTCCGCGACGCCACGGTCTACGGCGCCGCTTCGCCGTGGAAGCACGAGGCGATCCTGGAACGCGGGGCCGCCGCCTGCATCGACTACCGGTCCGCCGACGTGGCGGCCGAGATCGGCCGCCTCACCGGCGGTGACGGCGTCCACGTCGTCCTCGATCCCCTCGGCGGCGACTCGTGGAAGACGAGCTACGAGTGTCTTTGCCCGACCGGCCGCCTGGTGATCTTCGGGGTGTCGCGCGGAGCCGCGAGCGAGAACGGCGGCAGGCTCGACATGCTCAAGGCGCTCTTCCGGGTGCCGTGGTGGACGCTGAACCCGATGCGTCTCCTGAGTGACAGCCGTGCGGTCGTGGGGGTCAACCTGCAGCGGATCCGCGGACGCCCGGAGGACGCGGCTCGCTGGATGTCGGAGTTGCTCGGCTGGTACGAGGCCGGTGGTCTGCGTCCCCGGGTCGATCGGGCGTTCCCGTTCGACGAGGCGGGGGCGGCCCACCGGTACATCCAGGAGCGCCGGAACCTCGGAAAGGTGCTGCTGGTCCCGTGAAGCGGCGGCCGGGTGGATCCGGGTCGGGCCTGCGTCGTGCGGCGGCGCTCGCGGCCGTCGGACTCGCCGCCGGCTGTGCGACGGCCGGCCCTCCACGCCCCGAGACGTTTCCGCCGGGCACCCTGGTCGGCGGGTGCGGCGCGATGCCCGGCCTCGCTCCGCGCTATCGGCTTCCCTTTCCGCCCGGCCAGTCCCACGAGCTCACCCAGGGCAACTGTGGCGCCGAGTCGCATACCGGCCGATTCCGCTATGCCTTCGATTTCCGGATGCCTGTCGGCACGCCGGTGGTCGCGGCGCGCGACGGGACCGTGATCGTGGTGCGGGACGACCGACCCGACGGGACGGGCAGGACCGGGGACGAGAACCTCGTGATGATCGAACACCGGGGCGGCGAGATCTCGCGGTACATCCACCTGCGCCGGGGTGGGGTGCGGGTCGCGGAGGGCGACCGCGTGGCGGCCGGCGACACGATCGCCCTGTCGGGCAACTCGGGGCGCAGCGCTTTTCCACACCTTCACTTCGACGTGGCGGACGAGTGCGGCCGCGACGGGTGCCGAACCGTACCCTCGGCGTTCCTCAACGCGGACCCGCCGATCCCGGTCGGGCGGGCGCCGGTCACCGCGCTCGCACCCGGCACGGACACGAACTCGGAGACCGATCGCTGAGCGCAACGGGCGGTGCCGGCGCGGGAGCGGCCGCGGCGACGATCGACCGGGCGGCCCGCCGGCTCGCCCTCGTCGGACTGTTCGCCGGCCCCCTCGCGTTCGCCGCGCTGCTCGCGCTGCCGGTCCCGGCGGATCTGGATCGGGCGGGGTGGCAAGTGGCCGCCGTCGCCGCCTTCATGGCGGTATGGTGGTTCAGCCAGGCCGTGCCGCTCGGGGTGACGGCCCTGCTGCCGATCGTGTTGTTTCCGACGCTCGGCGTGACCGGGATCGGCGAGGCGACGGGCCCGTACGCCCACCCGCTCGTGTTCCTGTTCCTCGGCGGCTTCGTCGTCGCACTCACCATGGAGCGCTGGAACCTGCACCGCCGGCTCGCCATGGCCGTCATCGGTGTCGCGGGCCGGCAGCCCGATCGGCTCATCGGCGGGTTCATGCTGGCCACGGCCGGTCTCAGCATGTGGGTCAGCAACACCGCGACGACCCTGATGATGGTGCCGATAGCCTTCAGCGTGATCGACTATCTGACCGGAAGCGGAGACGCGGCCGGCGACCCGGACGAGGCGGACCGCTTCGCTCGCGGCCTGCTGATCTCCGTGGCGTACGCCGCGAGCATCGGGGGCCTGGCCACCCTGATCGGCACTCCCCCGAACGCGTTTCTCGCCGCGTACGTGAGCGAGGTCTACGGCGTCCAGATCGGGTTCGGTCGCTGGATGCTGCTCGGCCTGCCCGTCTCCGCCGTGTTGCTGGCGGTGACGTGGTGGCTGCTGACGCGCTTCCTGTTTCGAGCGCGCGATCTCGGCCTCGACCGGGCGCATCGCGAGCTCGCCCGGGCCCGGGAGCGTCTCGGTCCGATGGGTCGCGGCGAACGCATGACGGCCGTTCTGTTCGCCGGCGTCGGCCTCCTGTGGGTGTTCCGGCCGTTCGTGGCGCGAGTCGTGCCGATCGACGACACCGGGATCGCCATCGCCGCCGCGGTCGCGGCATTCGTCCTCCCGGTCGATCTGCGGGAGCGCGAGTTCCTCATGGACTGGGAGCATGCGAAGAAGCTGCCGTGGGAGATCCTGCTGCTGTTCGGCGGCGGGCTCAGCCTGGCGCACGCCATACAGACCTCGGGTCTCGCGAGCTGGCTGGGCGACTTGTTGGCCGGCGCGGGCGGAGCGCCCCCCTTCGCCATCGTGCTGCTTTCGGTGGCCCTCGTGGTCTTCCTGACCGAGCTCACGAGCAACACCGCGACCGCGGCGGTGTTCGTGCCGATCGCCGGAACGCTCGCGGTGGGCATCGGACTCGATCCGTTGATCCTGGCCGTGCCCGTGGCCCTCGCGGCCAGCTGCGCCTTCATGATGCCGGTCGCCACGCCGCCCAACGCGATCGTGTTCGGCGCCGGCCGCCTGACCGTGCTGCAGATGTGCTACGCCGGCTTCCTGCTGAACGTGATCGGAACCCTCGTGCTCACGGCGGCGGCGCTCTACCTGATGCCGGTGGTGTTCGGGGTCGGATGACCCGCCGTGCCCCCCGGGTTCGCGGCAAGTCGGGCTGCGGACCGTTCAGGAGCCGAACGGCAGGCTCACGATTCGCGCGAACACGGGAGCGCCGGTTTCGCCGTCCTGTGACTGGACCCGCACCTCGTCACCGGCCTCGAGCTCGCGGCGCACGTAGCCGAGGCCGATCCAGCCGTGGGTCGGCGATTCGACGGCCGATGTCACCGATCCGACCACCTTGCCGTCCGCCAGGAGCTCGTCGCCCACGTGCAGCGGCGTCGGACCCGTCGCGCCCTCCACGCGGATCCCGGACAGATGGCGGTTGACCTTGCCGCGATAGTGGATGCGCGCGACGACTTCCTGCCCCGTGTAGCACCCCTTCGAGAAGCTGACGCGCTCCGGCACGAGACCGGTTTCCTGCGGCAAGTTCTCCTGCGTGAAGTCGCGTCCGTAGATCGGGATGCCGCTCTCGATCCGCCACAACTCCCAGGCCTCTTCGCTCGCCGCCGGCAGGTCGAGCCCGTGGGCGGCGTCGGGAGGGAGGTAGAGGTCGAATCCCTCGGGTGGTCGGGTGGCGAGGCCGCCGCGGTACGGCGCGACCGCCCAGTACGATCCGTCGCGGGCCGAGTACGTCGGCCCGTCGAGCGCCACGAGGACGGGGTCCGTGCGTTCGCGCTCCATGGCGAGGGGGCCGCGGATTCGGATCACCCGCAGCGCGGTCGGCTCGAGGCGCGCGAACCGGGGGGGCAGGTAACTGGAGAAGTGTTCTTCGAGGCCGGCCCATGCCGCACCGGGCACGTCCAGCAGGACACCCTTCTCGGCCCGCACGACGACGGCTTCGCCCAGCACCTTGCCTTTGGGCGTGAGTATGAGCGTCGGGTAGGCGGCCCCGACTCCGCCCGCCGTGAGGTCCGAGGTGACGAGGCCGTTCAACGCGTCGATCGCCCGTTCGCCGGTGACGTCGAACACGCTCCGCGTCGGGTCCTCGTACGCCGCGACTTCATAGGCCAACGCCCGATAGCCCGGGGCGCTCGAGGTTCCGCCGTGTTCAGAAGAGGCGGCCGCCATCCGGCACCTCCCGTGTGGGTACGACCAGGATCGGCTCGCCGTCCTCGTCCGGCACGCCGAGCGTCAGGCACTCCGACATGAAGCCGGCGATGTTGCGCGGCTCGAAGTTCAGCACGGCCAGCACCTGGCGTCCCGGCAGCTCCTCGAGCTCGTACCGCGGCGGCAGCCCGGCCGCCGACCGCCGCGTCCCCACCTCCGGCCCGAAGTCGATCGTCAACCGATAGAGCGGTTTCCGGGCGCGCGGAAACTCCTCCGCGGCGACGATCGTGCCGACCCTGATCTCGACGTTCTCGAACTCCTCGAAGGAAATCGTCATCACATCCGGGCTCCCGCGCCTCTCGGCGGCGCTCAACTCGTGGGCGTATCCTCGACACCCGCGAAGTCGCCGGCGCGGAAGATCGAGATCCTGTCCGGGTCCAGGTAACGGCTCACGGCGCTGTTCACTTCCTCGAGCGTGAGGTCCCGTACGGCATCTTCTTCGTTTTCGACGAAGTCGTACGTACGACCGAGGTAGAGCTGTGAGTTCAGCTCGCCGGCCACCGTGCCGTCGTTGGCCCGCGAGTTCTGCTGCGAGTCGAGCCAGCCGTGCTTGGCCGCCTCGAGCTCGTCCTGCGTGAAGCCGTTGGTCACCACGTCCTCCATCACTTCGCGGAACGCGGCGACGACGGCGTCGGAGTTCTGCGGCGCGAAGATCGCATACGTGAGGAACTGGCCGGAATCGTCGAGGGCCGGGGCCCCGAAGCTCGAGCCCACCCCGTACGACAGGCCCTCCTCCTGGCGGATTTTCGTGGCGAGCCGCGAGCTCAACATGGATCCGCCGCCGATCATGTAGTTGGCGATCTCCATGGCGGGGTAGTCCTGGTCCGTGTCCATCATCTTCACCGGCTGGGCCGCGATCATCATCGCGTTCTCCTTGTCCGGCGTCTCGATGTCCTGGGCGACGGCCGGCACGTCCTCGTACGGATTGGCGATCCGCTCGAACGGCTGCTTCGCGTCCCAGTCGCCGAACGCTTCCTCGAGCACGCTCTTCATCTCGGCCGGATCGAAGTCGCCGACGATGCTGATCGTCCCGTTCTGGGCGCCGTAGAAGTCGGCCCAGAACGCCTTCACCTGGTCCAGCGTCACGTCCTCGATCTGCTGCTTCCGCTCGTCGAGGGTGGGCACGTAGTACGGATGCCCCTGCGGCCAGGTGTTCATATGACGCTGGTAGGCGGTGACGGCGCGCGCCTGCGGATTCGACATCTGGCTCTCGATGCCCGCGAGCTGCTCCTCTTTCAGCGTCTGGAACTCGTCCGCGGGGAAGGACGGGGTCTTCAGCATCTCGGCCACGAGCCGGACCACCTGGGGGAGGCTGCCGCGCACCGTCGTGATCGAGCCGCTCACGCTCGTCGGACCGCCCCCCATCCCGAACTGCGCCTTGAGGCGATCGAGCTCGTCCTCGAGTTGCTGCCGGGTGTGCGCTTCCGTGCCGCGGCGGAGCATCGGGGCGACGAGGCCGGAGGCCGGCGCACGGCCGGTGAGCGCGTCCTCGGTTCCCATCCGGAACGTGAAGCGCATCGTCACGGCGTCACCCCGGTTCTCCTTCGGGAGCAACGCCAGCTCGAGGCCGTTGGGAAGCGTGAAGCGCTCGGTGCGCGAGTCGATGTTCCCGGGGCTCGGATCGAAGGCCTCGCCCTGGGCGACCGCCTCGCGTCCCGTGTACCCGGCCACCATCTGCTCGACGTCGGGCGTCGGCGGAACCTCGGCCCGCACCGGCGTCTCGTCGACCGGGTAGAAGTAGCCCATCGTGCGGTTAGTGGGGATCAGGTAGGTGGCGGCGACGCGACGGACGGCGTCCGGCGTCACCTTCTCGAGCCGGTCGCGGTAGAGGAAGAAAAGGCGCCAGTCGCCCATCGAAGTCCACGTGCTGAGCTGGAGCCCGATCCGCTGTGGGTTGTTGAACGCCAGCTCGATGTTCTTCAGATAGTCGGTCTTCGCCCGGTTCACCTCTTCCTCCGTCGGCGGCTGGTCGCTGCCGATCGCGGCGAGAGCGGCCAGCATGGCGTCGGTGGCCGGCTGCAGCGGCTCGCCCTCCCGGACCCGGGCCCAGGTGTAGAGCATCCCGGGTTCCCGGAGCTGCCAGTCGGAGGCCCCGGAGCTCGCGGCGAGCCCCTTCGCGTCGAGCGCCTGGTAGAGGCGTCCCGCGGGCTCGGTGCCGAGGATGTGCGAGAGCACGTCCACGGCGGCGAAGTCTTCGGCGGAGCCGGCCGGCACGTGGAAGGCCGCCATCGTGATCTGCTCGTCGCCCACGCGCCGCAGCGTGACGCTGCGCTCACCGTCCTGGGCGGGCTCGCGGGTGTACGTCGTGAACAGCTGGTTGGCGCCCGTCCGGTCGGGCTTCGGGATGTCGCCGAACTTTTTCGCCACGAGCTGCAGGGCGGTCTCCGGGTCGAAGCGTCCCGCGACGACGAGGGCCGCGTTGTCCGGCTGGTAGTACTTCCGGTAGAACGCCTGCAGACGCTCGATCGGCACGTTCTCGATGTCGGCCCGCGCGCCGATCGTGGAGTTCCCGTAGTTGTGCCACAGGTACGCCGTCGACATGACGCGTTCCTGCAGGACGCCGAACGGGCTGTTCTCCCCGGACTCCCACTCGTTGCGCACCACGGTCATCTCGGAGTCGAGGTCTTCCCTCGACACGAACGAGTTCACCATCCGCGAGGCCTCGAGGTCGAGGGCCCAGTCGAGATTCTTCTCGCTGGCGGGAAAGGTCTCGAAGTAGTTCGTGCGGTCGAACCACGTGGTCCCGTTCGGCGAGGCGCCGTGGTCCGCCAGCTCCTTCCAGACGTTGGGATGCTCGGGCGTTCCCTTGAACAGCATGTGCTCGAGCAGGTGCGCCATCCCGGTCTCGCCGTAACTCTCGTGCCGGGAGCCGACGAAGTAGGTGATGTTGACCGTGATCTGCTGCTTGCTCTGGTCCGGGAACAGCAGGACCTGGAGCCCGTTGGCGAGATCGTACTCGGTGATGCCTTCGACGGATGCGCCGCGGGTGACGCCGTCGGGGAGCGCGATCTCCTGGGCCGCCGCGGCCGCCTGCTGCGCCGGCAGGGGCGTCACTCCTCCCACGAACAGGGTGGCGAGTGCGGCGAGAGAGAGGGCGGTGACGCGTCTGACGTGCGTGATCATGACGACTTCCCGTGCTGCGGTTTGGAGATTTCGACCACCGCAATATACGGAGAAAGGGGTCGAAGGCCGACAACCCGACCTTACCCGCCGGGGGACCGTGGGTTCGCGTGCCGTCCGCACTCCCGAGGTTCGCCCCGGCGCATGCCCCCACGTACATTCCGACGCGTAGATCGAACTCCGTACATCGACAATTTCAGATACAGAGAACCACCTCCGATGCTCGATGACCTGCTGAATCGCGAGATCGCGAAACGCCCCGATACGGTCCGCCTCCAGGGCCGCATTCTGTTCCTCACCGAAGACCCCGAGCTGATCCGCCGACAGCTCGCCGGCGAAGACCTCGACTGGGATCCGTCGATCAAGCTGCGCGACGACATCTCCACCGACGAGATCACTCCGGCGTGGGTCTGCTACTACTTCGACGAGACCCTGGGGCGGTATCCCTACGTCGGGCTGCGGGCCGGCGGCGAGCAGCCGATCGGCAAGGACGACGTGGCGAACGGCGGCTTCGTCGCCGCGGTGTCCGGGAAGCGCCGGGGCAAGGGATCCAGCCGCGAGGCCTCGCCTTACGCCGAGTGGGCGGCCGGGATCCGGATCGTGATCGCCGAGAACATCGAGCGCATCTACCGGGAGAACTGCGAGAACATCGGCGTCCTGACGACGACCGATTTCGGGGTGATCGACAAGATCCGCCGCGGCGAGGAGATGCCTCTGTCGACGTTCACCGCGGGCGCCGGCCACATCCAGCAGGATATCATCGAGTACGGCGGCCTGCTCGACTACGCGGTCGCTCGCCTGAAGGGGCTCGTGACCGTGCCGCAGCCGGTCACCGCCGAGAACCGGCCGATGACCGTCGCCGAGAAGATCCTCGCGAAGCACTGGGTCGAGGACCTGTCGGAGGAGAAGCTCGGCGTCTCCGCGGTGAAGCCGGGCGACGCCGGATTCGTCCGCACCGACATCCGGTTCAGCCACGAGTACGTCACGCCGATGGCCTCGACCTTCTGGGACGAGTTCGCCGGCGAGGACGCCGGGCTCAACGACCCGGAGAGCATCTACTTCTTCCGCGACCACCTGGCGTTCCTCGACCAGGTGATCACCGAAGAGCGGAAGAAGGCCGGCCTGCTCGACGCCGCGCACGCCCTGCACGACCGCCAGCGCGAGTTCGCGAAGCGGAAGGGGATCCGGTTGCACGGCGAACTGTCGGGCCGCGTCGGCTCCGAGGCGATCTGTCACGTGAAGGTGTTGGGCAGCTACGCGCTTCCCGGCCAGGTGGTCGTCGGCTCCGACTCCCACACTCCGCACTCGGGGGCGATCGGCTGCGTGGCGTTCGGCGTCGGCACGACGGCGATCGTCAACTCCTGGGCGACGCGCGACGTGCGGCTCGAGGTTCCGCGCTCCGTGAAGGTCGAGGTGAGCGGGAAGCTGGCCGACAACGTGGCGGCCAAGGACCTCATCCTCGAGGTCCTGGCGCACCCTTACGTGCGCGACGGCGACGCGATCGGGAAGATCATCGAGTACACGGGCGAGGCCGTCGAGGCGCTGAGCATCGACGAGCGCGCCACGCTCACCAACATGGCGGCCGAGATCGGCGCCTTCACCGGGATCGTCGCGCCCGACGCCACCACGGTCGACTGGCTCGTCGAGCAGCGCGGCATGGACCGCGCGGAGGTCGAGGCGATGGTCTCGGGGCTCCGGAGCGACGAGGGCGCCGAGTACGAGTGGACGATGAAGATCGACGCCTCGGAGCTACGTCCGATGGTGGCCACGCCGGGCGATCCCGGAAACGGGATGCCGGTCGACGAGCTTCCCGCCGAAGTGCCGATCGACATCGTGTACGCCGGGTCGTGCACCGGGGCGAAGCCGGACGACATCCGGATGGCCGCGGAAGTCGTGAAAGCGGCGCTGGAGCGCGGCGAGAAGGTGGCCGACACCGTCACCGCCTACCTGCAGTACGGTGCGCTCGAAGTGGAAGAGATGGCGCACGCCGAAGGGTTCCACGACCTGTTCGTACGAGCCGGCTTCAACGTGCTGGCGCCCGGCTGCGGCGCCTGCATCAACGCCGGCCCCGGGGTGAGCACGACGCCGGACGACGTCACGGTGAGCTCGATCAACCGCAACTTCCCGGGACGGAGCGGGCCGGGGAAGGTTTACCTGGCGAGCCCGTACACGACGATCGCTTCGGCCTTCGCCGGCCGGATCGTCCCGTTCGGACCGCGGCGGGAGGCGGTGCCGGCGGGGGCGTAGGCGCAGGCAATGGTCGGGCGGCCCGGACCGCCCGACCGCTCAGTGCCGGCTCTGCGGGACGCCTTCGGTCTCGCGCTGCTCGGCCATCCAGTCTTCTTCTTCCTCGGTGCCCGGCGAGAGTTCCGACTGGTAGCCGGCTTCGATCGCCTTCCGCTTGCGGCGGCCGCGCAGGGCCGCGGCGAGCCAGCCGAATCCGACACCCAGCAGGGCCGACACGAGGATCAGCAGGGACAGCGAGAGCTGGAGCTGCGTGAACAGCAGGTTCACCGTCACGGCCTCGCCGTTGGCGACCGCGAACAGCACGATCAACCCGCCCAGCACCGCCATCAGCACCTGCTTGGTGGTCTGCCAGATCTTCTGCATGTCCATCAGCGCGCCTCCTCCAGGGCCTGCACCGCGCGCTCGACCATCAGGCGCTCGAGCACGGGCTTCCAGGCCCACGCGAACATTCCCGCGACGCCGCCCGGACGGAGATCGGACAGCACGCGTTCCGCTTCGCCGCGCAGCACGGCTTCGAGCTTGTTGCGCGTCGACGCGGGCACCATGTCCCAGGCGGGTCGCATCTCCTCGACCCGGTAGTGGTCTTCCGTCAGAGGATCGTACGAGATCACGTCGTCCAGGGATTCTTCCAGCATGCGCCTCGCGTCGCGTCGTCCGGCGCGGAAGTCGTTCGCCCGCCAGGCCCGGTTGAGGAAGCCGCCGAAGTTCCCGAGGAAGTCGCCGGTCAGGTCGCCGGCCCGCTCGGGGGCGACCAGGTAGAGCTTCATCACGTCCTTGCCGGCCAGGCCGCCCGCCGCCTCGAGCAGGAAGACGAGCTTCGCGAGGCGCGAGCGTCCGGCGCGCGACTCGGTGCCGGCCAGCACGGCCCCGTAACGCTCGTCCGACTCGATCCGCCGGACCTGCTCGTCCAGGTAGTCTCCGGCAGGATCGGGGCCGGCGTGCGTCTCGGCCAGGCGTGAGTCGAGGGCGACCTGCATCTCGGCCACCCGTTCGGCCAGCTCGCCGATCTTGAGGCCGATCCCGACCTCGTCGGGGTCGTGCAGCCGGTCGTTGAGCTCCGGAAGACGCTCGACGAGGGCCGAGAGCACTTCGAGCCGGGCGTTGATCTTGTTGGCCCGCACCCAGTCCTGGGCCGCGCCCTGGCCGAGCACCGCGCGGCTGAGATCGGCCGCGAGATCGGTCAGCCCGGACACCGGATGCGGGGTGCCGTCGGGACCGGCCTGGCTGGCCCGCAGGGTGGGTTCGACGAGCACGTACCGCCAGTCGTCGTGGCGGTAGTCCGCTTCCCGCTCGACCAGTCGCTTGGCGAGGCCCAGCGGCGCCGTGTCGAACAGGCCGCCGTCCACGTACCACATGTCGAGCTCGTCGCCGCCCGCTGGCAGCGTCGCGCCGGGATAATCGCCGCGCGCCCGCAGCAGCGACTGCACCGGGAACGCGAACGGGAACGCCGAGGAGGCGAGCGCCGCCCGCCGCAGCTCCTCCCATTCCGGGTCTCCGGCGCGGGTGGAACGCGTGAATTCGAAGCTGATCGAGTCGGCGTGACGCCGCGTTCCGAACGAGCGTTCCGGCACGTTGAGGAAGCCGTAGGGCATGTCGTAGCGGACGCCGTACAGGTTCGCGAGCGTGAGCCCGACCCGCAGCGGGTCGCCCGCCGCGGACGCGAAGCCGTCGTCCGAGGCCGGGTCGGACGTCACGAGGGCGCGCGAGAGCTCCTCGAGCACCGCGTCGTCGAGCCAGGCCCGGCGATCGCCGCGGTCCGGATTGAGCAGGTGCTCGGCGGAGGCCGCGTCGACCCACGTCTTCTCGATCCACGGGAGCAGCTGGTCGTTCACCGCCAGCGAGCGTGCGGCGAGGGCGGCGTTGATCGCCCCCGCGGACGTACCCGTGATCACGTGGATGCGAACGGGTCCGCCGTCCGAGCGGCGGGAGTTCGTCTGTATGGCGTGGAGCAACTCGGAGATGGCGCCGCCGATGTAGGAGCCGAGCGACACGCCGCCGCCGAGGACGAGCGCGATTTTCGTCATGAAGATCCGTTCGGAAATTTGGGAGTCGGGGTCCGCCGGCGTGGGGCCGGCAACGGCGGAAAACTGCCGGGATGGTGGGGGCTGAGCAAGCGAATCGGCGTCAGGTCGGTCCCTCGTTCAGTCGGGTAGCCGCATGTCGAGCAGACTCCCCGCGTCGGCCGCTTCGCCGTCCACGGACAGATACCAGTGCAGGTGGGCGGCCGTGACTCGCCCCGTCCCGCCCGCCTCCCCGACCAGCTGGCCTCTCTCCACTTCCTGCCCGGGCTGGACGTCGATCTTCGACAGGTGGAAGTAGCCCGTGTACACACCGAGCCCGTGATCGAGATACACCGCGTTGCCCGCGAAGTAGAGGGGGCCGGCGAACGCGACCCGGCCGCGGCCGGCGGCCCTCACCTCCTGGCCGGTGCGCGCGCGCAGGTCCAGGCCGGTGTGGCGGCTTCGCAGCTCCCCGTTGAACATCCGCGCCTGGCCGAACGGGCTCGTCACCACGACGGGGCGGGGCGGCTCGAACGGCCCGTCGAGCTGCCATACGGGGGTCACCGTGTTCAGCATCTCGCGCACCATCGCGCTCTCGCGGCGGATGCGCTCGAGCACCTCGGGTGGGGGCGACGAGTAGCGGGGGTCTACGCTGAGCTGCGTGGTCGGGAAGTCGGTGCGCTCGACGGCGATCCGCACCGTCTGGTCGTATGTCGCTCCGTCCTCGAACTTCATGTGCAGGGTGAGGATGTCCGGGTCGGACCAGCCGATCGGCACGACGCCGACCCCGAGCCAGCGGTCACGCGGGCCGAAGCGCGCGAACCGCACTGCGTGGCCCGCGAATTCTCCCTCGATCGCGACGGGCTTTCGGCCGGTGGGTCGCTCGTACACGGTGACGGAGAATGCCTCGCCCTCCTTCGGCATCGGGCTCCACGAGACCCCGAACGGCTTGATCGGCGGCAGCTCAGGTTCCGGCCCCCGAACCCGGCGGGCGAGCTCGACGAGCCGTGACTCGAGGGCCATCGCGGAGTCGAACGGAGCGACGGCCTCCGGGGCGGCGGCGGTCGTATCGGCCGCTCCCGGCGCGGCCCCGTCGTTCGGAGCGCCGCGATCGGCCGCACCCGCCGGCTTCGCGGGCGACGGACCCGCGGCGCCAGGGCCCGCCGCGGCCGGCGCGCAGGCTCCGGAAGCCGTGACGACAACGAGCGTGGCGGCGAGCACCGCGAGCGGTGCGCGGGGCGCACGGGCCTGCCCGATGGTGGTCGATTTGATGTGACTCCGGTCCATGTGCGAGAATGTATCGTCGACGCGGCCCCCCGGGCGACCGATGTGAGATCCATCCTCCTGTTCCCGACGAGGAGCCGAACGAATGAAGCGAGTGCTGTTCGCGTGCGTGGAGAACTCCAACCGGAGCCAGATGGCCGAGGCATTCGCGCGCATTCATGGCGCCGGGGTCGTCGAGGCGGTGAGCGCCGGCAGCCGGCCGAGCGGGTCCGTGAACCCGCGGGCGATGGCGGCGATGGCCGACATCGGCTACGACCTGTCGACTCACGCGTCGAAGGGCCTCGACGAGGTGGCGGGACCCTTCGACTACGTGATCACGATGGGATGCGGCGAGGAGTGCCCCTACGTCGCGGCCGAGCGCCGCGCGGACTGGGAGCTTCCCGATCCCAAGGAGCTTCCGCCGGCCGCGTTCGCCGATGTTCGCGACGAGATCGAACGGCGCGTCAAGGAGCTCCTGGACGAGATTCGCAGAGGAACGCCATGACCGACGACACCTGGCCCGGAATCGCGAGCTTCGGCTCGCTGGTCGAAGCGGAGATCGCCGCCGGACGGCTCGAATCGGCGGACGTCCCGTTCTTCATCGACCAGCGCGACAATGTAGGGATCTTCGGTCCGGGCCACGCGGGGGCGACGGTCCGCGGGATCGTGCTCCGCGTGCCGCCTGACTTCGTCGAGGACGCGAAGCTCCAGCTGGACCTCGAGTCCGGCGGAACGGAAAGCGGGCAATGACGGAATCCACGGAACGACCGACCGCCGCCGAGCGCGCCCTGCTGCGGCACTATCTCGCCGCGACCGCCTACCGCACCCAGAAAGCCCTCCGGGGCGCGCCGGTCGGCTACGCCGATTTCCGGGCGGCCCCCGGCGTGCGGACGCCGCACCAGCTGCTGCGCCACATGAGCGACGTTCTCGGCTACGCACGCATGCTGTTCACCGGTGGTACGTGGCGCGCCGAGACCCTTCCGACCTTCGCCGAAGAGATCGAGCGCTTCCACGCGGTACTCGAAGACCTCGGCCACCGGATCGACGAGGGCGAGTTCGACCGCGTCTCCGCGGGCGCGCTCCTGCAGGGACCGCTGGCCGACGTGATGACCCACGCCGGTCAGCTCGCCATGCTGCGGCGCCTGCAGGGTTCCCCCGTCCCGCCCGAGAACTTCGTCGCCGCCGAGGTGGACCCCGAGAACCTTGGCCGCGACCAGGCGGCGGCGGCGGATCCGGACGCGGAGTGGTACGACGCCGAGGAGGAGCCGTGGTGAGCCGGCCGCCGACGGCCGCCGACGGATGAGCCACGACGACGTTCCCGGCGTCGCGTTCCACCCGCCCTTCCTCCTCGCGGCCCTCCTGGTGGCCGGGTGGACACTGCGCCAGGTGCAGCCGCTGCCTGTCCTGCCGCTGTCCGCGGCCCGTCCGGTGGGTGGCCTGCTGACCGCCCTGTCGTTCGGCCTGTTCACCTGGGCTGTGGTCACGATGCTGCGGGCCGGCACGAACATCCCGCCCCACCTGCCGGTCAAGGCGCTCGTCCGCCAGGGGCCGTTCGCGTACTCGCGCAATCCGATCTACCTGTCCTTCGCGATCGGGTTCGCGGCGCTGGCCGCGCTGCTGAACACAGCCTGGTTCCTGGTGATGGACGTCCTGTTCGTCTCCCTGATCACGGCCGGAGTGATCGTGCGCGAGGAGCGCTACCTGCGGCACAAGTTCGGGACGGCCTACGCCGAATACGCGGCCTCGGTGCGCCGCTGGCTGTGACGCCCGGCGCCGGCGACGGACCGCGACGCGTCGTCTCCGGTGCCCAGACCGGTGTCGATCGGGCGGCCCTCGACGTGGCGCTCGAGCTCGAGATGCCATGCGGCGGCTGGGTGCCACGGGGCCGGCTCGACGAGACCGGCCGGATTTCGGAGCGCTATCCGAACCTGCGGGAGACGGCGACCGAAGACTGGGACCAGCGGACCGAGGCGAACGTCCGCGATTCTGACGGGACCTTGATCCTCTCCCGTGGGCCGCTGACCGGAGGCTCGGCGTACACCGAACGGACGGCGACCCGGCTCGGCCGGCCCTGCCTGCACGTCGATCTCAATGAGCACGAAGAGGCGGAAGCCGCGAAGGAGATTCACGCCTGGCTCGAGAGCCGCGAGATCGGCGTGCTGAACGTGGCGGGACCGCGCGCCAGCAAAGACCCCGGGCTGTACGAAATCGTCCGTCGCGTCCTCCTGGAAGCGCTTCGGCCGGATTGACTGGCCGGGCACCCGGGCATCCCGCTAGACTGACGCGTCCGGCCGGACCCGCGACCCCGCAGCGACCGGAGGCCTCGTGGCCGAGAACAAGACTCAACCCACCGACGCGAGCGTGACGGCGTTCCTCGACGCGGTGGAAGACGAGACGCGCAGGTCGGACGCCCGCCGGGTGCTCGAGTTGATGCGCGACGTGACCGGCGAAGAGCCGCGGATGTGGGGCCCGAGCATCGTGGGTTTCGGCGACTACCACTACCGCTACGAGAGCGGCCGCGAGGGGGACTGGTTCCTGACCGGCTTCGCGCCGCGCAAGGCGAACCTCGTCCTCTACATCATGTCGGGTTTTCCGCGGCACGCCGAGCTGATGGAACGCCTCGGAAAGCACCGGACGGGCAAGTCCTGCCTCTACGTCAATCGGTTCGACGACCTCGATCTCGACGTGCTGCGCGAGCTGATCCGCCGTTCCGTCGAGCACGTGGCCGACCGCTGATGAGGAAACGGCTGCCCGCCATCGACTGGATGCGGGGAATCGTGATGATCCTGATGGCCACCGATCACGCCTCGGGGGCCTACAACGCCGGCCGCCTGGTCACCGACTCGGCGCTCATGTATCGGGCGGGGATGCCGTTGCCGCCCCTGCAGTTCTTCCACCGCTGGCTCAGCCACATCTGCGCTCCGACCTTCCTCTTCCTGGCGGGGACCGCGCTGGCGCTGAGCATCGAACGGAAAGTCGCGCGGGGCGACGCCTCGGGCTCGATCGACCGCGACATGCTGGTGCGAGGCCTGATCATCATCTCCGTCGACCTGTTCTTCATCAATCTGTTCTGGTTTCCCGGGGCGATCCTCCTGCAGGTGATGTACGCGATCGGTCTCGCGATGATCTTGATGATTCCCCTGCGGCGCCTGCCGAGCCCGGTACTCGTGATCGGGGGCGTCGCGATCCTGTTCGCCGCCGAGCTCTTCCTGCCGCCGCAGCTGATCGTGCCGGGCGACGCGGGCTCGATGCTCAAGGCGCTGACGTTCGGCGCGGGCCTGTTCGACACCGGTCTCGACCGGGTCGGCCCCTGGGGCGCGCTGGGAATCCCCGACGCTTTCGCCGTCGGATACCCGGTGCTGCCGTGGCTGGCGATGATGGTGTTCGGTTGGGTGTTCGGCCGTTGGCTGCTGGTTCGCCGGGAGGCGGCGGACGGCGAGTCGGAGGCGGCGCGGCTCCTGATCGGCACGGGCGTGGCGTTGCTCGCGGCCTTCCTGGTCATGCGCGGGTTCAACACGTTCGGCAACGAGCAGCTGTATCGTCTCGACGGCTCGCTCGTCCAGTGGCTCCACGTGAGCAAGTATCCGCCGAGCGCCGCGTTCACCGCCCTGGAGCTCGGACTCATGTGCGTGATTCTCGGCGGGCTCTTCCTGCTGCAACGGCGCCAGGGGGACCACGTGAATTACGACAACCCGGTGCTGGTGTTCGGACAGACCGCGTTCTTCTTCTACGTCCTCCACATCTTCCTGTACGAGACCTCTTCCCGGCTGCTCGGCCTGCACATGGAAGCCGGGCTCGGCACCTCGACCCTCGCGATGGTCATCGGGCTGGTCGTCCTGTACCCTGTCTGCCGCTGGTACCGAGGCTTCAAGGCCGCGCACGCCGGAACGGTCCTGCGCTACCTCTGACTCACCCGGAAGGAACCCCATGAGCAAGCCGGTCAGATGGACCCTGCGGATCGGGGCGGGCGTGCTGCTCCTGTTGATCGTCGCGGCGGGCGTCGTGTACGCCCTCTCCGAACGCGTGATGGACCGCACCTACGACGACGCGGTGGCCTTCGACACGGATTTCACGGTGCCCGGCGACCCGGCGTCGATCGCCGAGGGAGAGCGGTTGGCCCGCATCCACGGGTGCTACAACGGCTGTCACGGCGAGCAGGCGGAGGGTGGGCTGTTCTTCGACGACTTCGCGTTCGGCTCCATGAAGGCCCCGGACCTCACGCGGGCCGTGCACGCGCTGTCCGACGCGGAGCTCGAGCGGGTGATCCGCCACGGGGTCCGGAAAGACGGTGGCACGGTCTACGTGATGCCGTCACCCTCGTTCTACTACATGAGTGACGAGGACCTGGGCGACATCCTGGCGTTCCTGCGCTCCCTGCCGCGTACCGACGGACCCGAGGTCACCTTTCGGCCCGGTCCGCTGGCCCGGGTGTTGATCGGCTTCGAGCAGTTCGAACCGGCCGCCGCCACGATCGACCACGACGCTCCCCGCTCGACGGTCGGCGAGGACGCCGACCCGATGACTCGCGGCCGCCATCTCGCCACGACGGCCTGCACGGAATGTCACGGCATGGACCTGGAGGGGAGTGAGGGGCCGCCCGAGACGACGCCCAGCCTGCGGATCGTGGGGTCCTATTCCCCCGACGAGTTCCGCACCCTGTTGCGCACCGGGACACCCCGCGACGGCCGTGATCTCAGGTTGATGGACGACATGAGCCGCAAGCGGTTCTCCAACTTCACCGACGACGAAATCGACGCGCTCCACATCTACCTGAGCCTGGGGCTGGCGCAGCAACCGCCGCCGTCGGCCGCGGTGAGCGCCGACTGAGCCGAGCCTCGGTCGGCACGTCAGGGGGGCAGCGCCGCGGGGCCCGTGCGCAGCGGGTACGAGACGACACGCTCGGTTTCCAGCTCGTCGCGCTCGAGTCCGACGACCTCGTCCCGCCCGAACTCCAGGATCTCGAGCGCGCGGGGCGTTTCCACCACGGCGATCGGGCGCCCCTGCTCGAATACGGTCCAGCGCCGCGGTCGCTCCGCGTCGTCCGAGATCTCTTCGACCCAGACCCTTCCTGCCGCGTCCGCTGCGAGGTCGAGAAAGGCGGGGTAGGTGGCATGCCGGGGCATGCGATCGAACAAGCCGCGCCAGAACTTCCGGAAGCGGTCGTTCGATGACGTGGCGAGAATCGAGTCGACGACCTCGTCGAACCGTCCGACGGGGATCGGGCGGGGATCGGACTCCACCCGCACGATCGTGGTGGGACCGCCCGGGCCGTACACCGTGAAGCCATAGACGTCGGTAGTGGCGAGAACCGCGTAACCGGTGGCACCGGCAGGGGCGACCGTGGCCACCGCGGTTCGTCCGAACAATGTCGGTCGGCCGGCGGCCAGTCCCGCGTCTTCGTGGAGGGTAGCCTCGGAGCCGGGAAGGCTGGCGATCGTGTCTCGCCGGCCGTCGCCGGCCACTCGAAGCATGAGCGCGTCGGGGCGGACCCCGCCCGGCCCTTCCACGTCATCCCTCGCGTCGTGGCGCATGAGCAGCGCCCCGTCGGGGAACGCGCCGACGGGGAGAAGGAAGCCGCCGTTCATGTCGATCGTGTAGGAACGCGCCAGCCGGCCCGTCGGCGAGAACACGGAGACGCGGTGCAGACGTGCGTCGTAGGCGAGGATCGAATCGCCGGGCATCCGGGCGAGACGGCCCAGACTGCGAAACTCGCCCGGTCCGTCCCCCTCGCGGCCGGCCGCCGAGAGAAACGTCCCGTCGGCCGCGAAGAACCGCAGCTGCGAACTCCCGCCGTCCGCCACGACGAGCCGACCGTCGGACAGCCGGACGGCATCCCGCACCCGATACAACCGGGTCCCCGCAGGTCCGTCGACCGTCCCCACCTGCAACGCCGCGCCGTCGGCCAGTCGCCAGGTCGGGAGCCTCGAACGGTCGAGGTATCGGACATCGACGAGGTGAACGTCGGCACTGTCGCGTTCCGTGATCGCCACGGCCCCCGGGGGAGACGCGGCGTCGTCCGCACATGCCGCGGCGAGGGCGAGTCCCGCCACACACCATGCCGCGCCACCCGTCACCCTCCAGCCCGTCACCCGGCGCTCATCCCTTCCCCCTCCCCCGCCAATGCTCACGGTATCCGCCCTCCGCCTGTCTACATCTTGCAGACAGGGATTCGTGACGCAACGTGAGGATGTCGTGATCAAGCGGATGGCGTGGGGTCTCGCGGTGTTGATGTCGGGTGAAGCGTTCGCGGGTGGCCTGGCGGCGCAATCGTGCGCGCCGGGTCCCTCGCAGGCCGAGGTCTTCCGACCGGAGCTGACGAAGACGCGCCGCCTGTATCGCGGTGCCTGGGCCCCGGAGGGCCGGACGTTCTGGCACTTCGAGAAGACGGGTCCCGCCGGCAGCCAGGTCTACCGGATCTTCAGGTCGGAGCGCGCGGGGAACCGCTGGACGGAGCCCGCCGCGGTGAGCCTCGGCGACAGCCCTTCCGACCTGTATCCCGCGTTGTCGCCGGACGGACGCACCCTGGTGTTCGCCTCCTATCGGCGCGGTCCGGGCGACGACACGGCGCGTCCGAGCGCCTCGCTGTGGTTGGCTCACCGGACGGCGGACGGCTGGAGCGACCCCCAACCCGTCCCTCATACGGCAGCGCCCGGTTTCTACCACAGCGGCCCCTGGTTCGACGGGAACGGCTCGCTCCACTTCCACCGCACGTCGCCGGACCGGGCGACGGTCACGCCTCTCGTCATGCGCAGGGAGGCCGGCCACTGGACCCTGCCGGCCGAGGACACGCTCACGACGCGATGGCGCGGCTGGCGGGACGACGCCTACGTATGGGACGCACTCGCTTCGCCCGACGGCAGGGCGGTCGTGCTCGGCGTATCGCCGATCGACCCGGAGACCGGGGGGCGCGGTCCGACCGACATCTGGGTCAGCCGACGCGAGGCCGCTGGCTGGGGAGAACCCCGACGGGCCGGACTCGGCGTGAACCAGCCCGACGTGTACGACAACTTCTTCCACTTCTCGCCGGATGGTTGCACGCTCTACTGGACTCGCGACTTCTCGAGCTTCCACCAGATCGGCTGGGAGGAGTTGCTGGCGTCGATCGAGTGAGGGTGGCATGGCTGCCGGGCCCCGCACGCATCAGATTCCGGGTTCGCCCGCCGAAACGTGCTTTCACCCGCCGCCCATCGCCTGGAAGGCCCGCCGATGATGTTCGCCGCAACCCTCGCCGCCGCCGCCTTTCTCACCTCGCTGCTCACCTTCTTCAGCGGGTTCGGGCTGGGGACGCTCCTCCTTCCCGTGTTCGCGCTGTTCGTCTCCGCCGAGGTGGCGGTGGCGGCCACCGCCGTCGTGCACGCGGCCAACAACCTGTTCAAGGTCTTCCTGCTGAAAGACCACGCCCGACGAGACGTGGTGCTGAAGTTCGGAATCCCGGCCGTGGCGGCCTCGTTTCTGGGCGCTCTCCTGCTGGCCGAAATCGCCGGCGGAGGCGTGCTGTTCAGCTGGCGGTTGGGCGGGCGCGAGCTGGAGGTACAGACGATCGAGCTCGTGCTGGGAGTCCTGATCCTCGGCTTCGCCCTGTTCGAGTTGCTGCCGGGTCTTCGGAAGATCAACGCGTCGGAGAAGTGGCTGCCGGTGGGCGGCGCGCTGTCGGGCTTCTTCGGCGGGCTGTCGGGTCACCAGGGGGCGTTGCGGGCGATATTCCTGACGCCACTCGGGCTGTCGACCGGTGAGTTCGCCGCGACACAGGCCGTGATCGCCGTGTTCGTAGACGTCGTGCGGATCGTCGTGTACGGGTGGTCGCTCGGCTGGCTGGCGGGGGCCGGCACGGAGGTCGCGGTGCCGTGGATCCCGGTCGCCCTCGCGAGCGCCGCGGCGCTGGCCGGAGCCGTGCTCGGAAAGCGCCTCCTGCCGAAGGTGACGATCGACCGCCTGCACCTGATCGTCGGATGGCTGCTGGTGGTCGTCGGGCTCGGCCTCGCGACGGGACTGGCCTGAACGACGCGTCGCGCCTACAGGAGTTCGGTCTGTCGGTGCGCCTCGCCGAGCGGGTAGGCGCCGTTCTCGAGCGCGCTCAGCCCCTCGACCTCGAGCAGCCGCTTCTTTCGCCACAGGCCACCGCCGTAGCCGGTCAGCGAGCCGTCGGCGCCGATCACCCGATGGCAGGGGATGAGGATCGCGATCCGGTTGTCCCCGTTCGCCCTCGCCACGGCGCGGGTCGCGGTCGGCCGGCCGATCGCGGCGGCCACGTCGCCGTAGCTGCACACGGTGCCCGGCGGAATCCTTCGCAGCTCGGCCCATACCTGTTCCTGGAACGGCGTGCCCGAGGTCTCTAGCGGCAGGTCGAAGTCGCGCCGCTCGCCGGCGAAGTAGGCGTCGAGCTGCGCCTCCAGCTCGTCGAGCACCTCCTCCTCGCCGGGCACGAACACGCAGTCGAGCTGCTTCGTGAGCCGCTGGAGCTGAGCGGGCAGGGCGCGGCGGTCGGCGTACTCGAGCAGCACGATCTTCCCGTCCGAGGCGCCACCGATCATCTGTCCGAGAGGCGTGACGATCCGACGGATCGACACCACCCGCGCGTCTTCCAGCGACGCCGGTGCGCGCCCGGCCAGCTGCTGGAGCGCTTCGTTGAACCCGCTCAGCGATTCGTAGCCCGCGTCATGCGCCGTCCTCGACACCTGTCTGCCCTCCTGAATGTGGCCGATCGCCTCGCCGAGGCGGCGCGCGCGGCTGTAAGCGTGGAACGTCATACCGTGGTGCGCCTGGAACCAGCGGCGCACGCGGGCCGGCTCCAGCCCGAGCTCCCGCAGGTCGGTGTCCCGCCAGCGGCGGGTCGGATCCTCCTCCACCGCGGCGAGCAGCGGCGCCAGCCAGTCCGGCGTCGCGCCGGCGGGGCGCAACGGTCGGCAGCGGCGGCACGGCCGGTAGCCGGCGACCAGCGCCTCGCGGGGCGTGGCGTAGAATTCGACGTTCTTCGCCTTCGGCTTCCGGGCCGAGCAGGTCGGCCGGCAGAAGATCCCGGTGGTGACGACGGCCGTCACGAACACGCCCTCGAACGCGTCATCCCTGTTGAGGAACGCCTCGAGCATCGTGTCGCGCGGCGGAAGCTCCTTCGTTTCCATGGATCGAATGTCGGGACGCCGCACCGGCCGCGCTACCGAAAAATCGACATCGAATTCTCGGCGGGGGTGCTGCGCCTTAGATTGAGAGCGCCCGATGCCCAGACCGCAGGCGCGCCCCCGCCACGCACAGGGACCATGGTCCAGGAGAGCCCCATGTTTCGCAGACTGACCACCGGATTTCTCGCCCTGTCGATGCTGTCCGCTTCCGCCGCCGCCGCGCAGAGCGTCCAGTCGACGGGTTCCGGCCCGGCCCTGGTGATGGCCAGCGGGCTGGGCGAGGTCATGCTGCAGCCCGACCGTGCGACGGTGTCGATCACGGTGCGCACGATCGCCGATCGGCCGGACGACGCCTCGTCGAGAAACCGAAGCGCCGCCGAATCGGTGGCCGCCGCCCTCGCGGCCCTCGACCTCGATTCCCTGCGCTCGAGCGGAGTGAGGATCGGGCCGAACCGGCAGTACACGAGCGACGGGCCGAGAGAGGAAGGCTACTTCGCCGAGCGGAGTCTCAGGGTCTCCACGGACGATCTCGCGCAGGTGGGGGTGATCATCGAGGCGGCGCTGGGCGCGGGCGCCACCGAGATCGACAACGTCGCCTATTCCTCGTCCGAAGAGGACTCGGCGCGCAGAGAGGCCCTGGCGAAGGCCGTCGCGAACGCCCGATCCGACGCGGCCGCCGTCGCCGAGGCCGCCGGGGGCCGGCTGGGGGACGTCGTCCTCCTGTCGACCGGCGGCGTGAACGTCCCGCGTCACATCGTTCGCGGGTTCACCACCGGCAGGACGATCCAGGGCGGCCGGCCCAACGAGATGGCCGTGGAGCTCCCCGGTCCCGAAGACCTGACGATCACCGCCAACGTGGAGGTCCACTGGGCGTTCGAGGTGGCCGAATGATCCGGGGCGCCGCGCGCCGCCGCGGAATCCGGCTGGCTCCCGTGCTGGCCGCCGTCGCGGGGATGGGACTGCTCGCCCCGCCCGTCGCGAGAGCGCAGGAAACCCCTGTCCCCGGGACGATCGACGCCTCGACCCCGGAGGCCGCGAGTCGATCGCTCGTGCAGGCGATTCGGGCGGCGGACTACGACGCGATGGCCGACCTCATGCATCCCGATGCGCTCGATGAGCTCCGCGAGCTGTTCGTGCCGGTCTTTCGGGCGGAGGAGATGGCCGAATTCCGGCAGCAGATGTTCGGCGTCGCCACGGCCGACGAGGCGCTGGCGCTCAGCGGACGCGACATCTACCGGACGATCATCGAATTCGCGGTAGCCGGAGATCCCACCATGAACTCCGCCCTGCGTTCCGTGCAGGCCGACGTGATCGGAAAAGTGATGGAGGGCGACACGGCGCACGTCGTATACCGCCTCAACATGCAGGTCGAAGGCATCGACCTTTCCCAGACGTCCGTCGCCAGCTTCCGAGAGCACGAGGGACGGTGGCTCGGGATCCTCACGGCGGACCTGCGCGGCATGATCGCGGGACTGCGCCAGGCGCTGGAGGCAGAGGGGGCGGGCGCTTGAGCGACCGACATCCGGGAGACCGACCCATGGAGACGGAGCAGTTCGGCTTCGAGCCCGAGACCGGGAAGACGATCGAGGAGCGGCTCGGCCAGCGGATCGACGTCACGGTGCCCGACCGGCACAACGCCCGGCTGCGCGAGCTCATGGCGAGGATCAACCGGGACGACGACCTGTACGCCCTGTGGACGGCGTCGAACGTGAACGCGATCGAGCGTCTCGGGATGACGGATCACGGCCCCGTTCACGTGAAGATCGTCCTCAACATCGCGATCCGCCTGCTGCGCCTGCTGATGGACGCGGAGATCGTGCCCGCGGTGGTCGAGAACTACGGGATGGACCGGGAGGACGCGGAGGTCGTCGTGGCGCTCGCGGCCCTGTTCCACGATCTGGGCATGTCGATCCACCGGGCCGACCACGAGGCCTACTCGCTGTTCGTGGCCCAGCGGAAGCTCGATCAGTTGCTCCCGGGCGTGTACGACGGCGCCGCCGCCACGATCATCCGCTCCGAAGTGCTGCACGCGATCATCTCGCACCGAACCGGCGGCAAGCCGCTGACGATCGAAGCCGGCGTGGTCCGAATCGCCGACGCCCTCGACATGGCCAAGGGCCGCTCGCGAATCCCGTTCGAAGCCGGATCGGCCAGCATCCACTCCGTCTCGGCCGCCGCGATCGAGGAGGTGAGGATCGAGCGCGGCGACGACCGTCCGATTCGCATCCGGATCGTGATGTCCAACTCGGCCGGCGTGTTTCAGCTCGACCAGCTGTTCCGCGACAAACTCCGCGGCAGCGGTCTCGAGCGGTACGTGCACATGGAGGCGGAGCTGGCCGGCGAGGGCGAGACGGAGAAGCGCCTGTTCACGGAGTTCAGGATCTGATCCGGCGAACCGGGGCGGAAGGCGGTTTGGCACCCGCGCGCGCCGGGTCTACATTATGCGGGCATTTTTCGCCCGAAGTGAAGCCGAAGATGGCCGGGTGAGCGTTCGACACACGTATCCGGGGAGAGATCCGACATGACCGATCCGGCGAGCGAGCCTTTCTTGCCCGGTTCCGATACCGCGGGTAGCTTGGCCGCCGATACCGGGCAGGCCGAACGCGATGCCGCCCGGAGCACTCCCGAAAGGTCGAACCGTATGCAGGTCTTCCAGAAGGCCGAGGCCTTCACCGTCCCCCGTGATCTCCGCGCCGCCGGCCTCTATCCGTACTTCCAGCGGATCGAGGAGTCCCGGGACACGGAAGTCGTGATCGACGGCGAGCGGAAGGTGATGATCGGCTCCAACAACTACATGGGGCTGACGCACGATCCGCGGATCCTCGAGGCGGCGAAGGCCGCGCTCGTCAAGTACGGCAGCGGCAACACGGGCAGCCGGTTCCTCAACGGGAACCTCGACCTGCACGACCAGCTGGAAGAGGACCTGGCCGACTGGGTGGGCAAACCGAAGGCGCTCGTATTCAGCACCGGCTATCAGACGAACCTCGGGACGATCGGCGCCCTGATCGGCCGCACCGACACCGTCTTCCTCGACAAGCTCGACCACGCCTGCATCCAGGACGGCGCCCGTCTCGGTTGGGGCGAGATCAAGCGGTTCCGCCATGCCGAGCTCGATCATCTCGAAAAGCAGCTCGCCGCCACCGACCCGGACCGCGGCAAGCTGATCGTCGTCGACGGCGTCTACAGCATGGAAGGCGACATCGTCGATCTGCCCCGCATCTGCGAGCTCCGCGCGGAGTACGGCGCGGGCGTCCTCGTCGACGACGCGCACTCGCTCGGTATCCTCGGCGACACCGGTGCGGGAACGGCGGAGCATTTCGGCCTGACCGACGAGGTCGACCTGATCACCGGCACGTTCTCGAAGTCGCTCGCCTCGATCGGCGGCTTCGTCGCCGGCGACGAGATCGTGATCGACTTCCTGCGCAACCAGGCGCGCGCCCTGATCTTCAGCGCCAGCATGCCGCCGTCGGCCGTCGCGACGGTCATAGAGGCGGTGAAGATCATCCGGAGCGAGCCCGAGCGCCGCGAGCGCCTGTGGGAGAACACCCGCCGGATGATGAAGGAGCTGCGCGCGCTCGGCTACGAGCTCGGCGAGACCGAGACGCCCGTCGTGCCGATCCTGGTCGGCGACATGACCCGGACCTTCCAGTTCTGGCGCGCCCTGTTCGACAACGGCGTGTTCACGAACCCCGTGGTCCCGCCGGCCGTGCCGGAGGGCGACGGCCGGATTCGGACGAGCTACATGGCCACTCACACCGACGAGCAGCTCGACTACGTGCTCGAGGTCATGCAGAAGGTCGGGAAGGACTTCGGGCTGATTTGACCGGGCCGGAGGCGGACCTCCGGGTCGAGTCGGCCTGGAGCGGGCGTCCGTTCCGCGACTTCCTGCATCTTCCCTACACGATCTACGCGAACGACCCGAACTGGGTCGCGCCGCTCCTGCGCGACGTGAAGGCGATGTTCGACCGTTCGAAGCACCCCTTCCACGAGCATTCCGACGTGGAGCCGTTCGTCGCCTACCGTGGCCGCCGGCCGGTCGGCCGAATCGTCGCGATCCACAACAAGAACCACGTGGCGTTCCACGACGAGCCGGTCGGTTTTTTCGGCTTCTTCGAGTGTGAGGACCGCCAGGACACCGCGGACCTGCTGTTCCGGACCGCGGCCGACTGGCTGCGGGAGCGGGGTCTCGAGGTGATGCGCGGACCGGCCAGCTTCTCGACCAACGAGGAAGCCGGCCTGCTCGTCGAGGGGTTCGACGCGCCCCCGGTCATCATGATGCCCTACAACCCGCCGTACTACGAAGCGCTGGTCGAGGGGGGAGGCTTCGAGAAGGCCAAGGACCTGCTCGCCCTCTATCTAGTCCAGAGCGAGATCCCCGAGTTCCTGCTCAAGCGCGAACAGCGGCTCGCGAAGCGCCTCAACGTGAACGTCCGCTACATCGACATGGACCACTTCGAGAAGGAGCTCGACCTCGTCCGCGAGATCTACAACCGGGCGTGGGAGAAGAACTGGGGCTTCGTCCCGATGACCCAGGCGGAGATCCGCCACATGGCCGACGAGCTCAAGCCCGTGCTCAAGGGCGACCCCGAGCAGGTGATCATCGTCGAGGACGAGAACGGCGAGCCGGTCGGCTTCGCCCTGTGGCTCAAGGACTTCAACCGCGCCCTCATCCACGCGAAGGGGCGGTTGTTCCCGTTCGGTCTCGCGAAGATCCTCTGGCACTCCCGCAACATCGACATGCTGCGCGTGCTGACGCTCGGTCTCGTGCCCGAGTACCGCGGGATGGGCATCGACAACCTCATCTACCTGCGGATCTTCCGCGCCGGCCACGAGAAGGGGATCACCCAGGGCGAGTTCTCCTGGGTCCTCGAAGACAACCTCCCCATGATGCGGCCGCTCGAGAAGATGGGGTCGCACGTCTACAAACGATATCGGCTGTACGACCGACCCCTGTGAGCGCATGAGCGGCACGGGCGGGTCGGCGTGAGCCGCGTTCTCCTCACCGGCGGGACCGGGTTCCTCGGCAGCCACGTGGCCGAGCTCCTGGTCGAGGCCGGCCGCGACGTGCGGGCCACCGTCCGCGCGAGCAGCGACACCCGCTGGCTCGATCCCCTGCCTCTCGAGACGGTCGAGGCGGATCTCGAGGATGCCGCCGCGCTGGCGGCGGCCCTCGAAGGCGTGACCGACGTGGTGCACGTCGGCGGCGTGACGATCGCCGCCGACCCCGCCGCGTTCGAGCGGGTCAACACGGCCGGGACGCTCGCCCTCGCGGCGGCGGCGCGACGCGCCGGCGTGGAGCGCTTCGTGTTCGTCAGCAGCCTCGCGGCCCGCGGCCCCGACCAGGCCGGGGGGCCGGTGAGCCCCTATGGTCACAGCAAGCGCGCCGCGGAACGCGGCCTCGAGGCGCTGATCGAGCGCGGGGAGGCGCCGCCGCTGGTACGCATCGTCCGTCCGGGGGGGATCTACGGGCCGCGGGACCCCGACATGCTGGCCCTGTTCCGCATGGCGGCCCGGGGCCTCCTGGTGCTGCCCACCGTCGAGGGCCGGTTGCAGCCGGTGCACGTGCTCGACGCCGCCCGCTCCGTCGTCCGGGCGCTGCAGGCGGAAGCGGGCGCCGCGGCCGGCGACCCGCTCCCGGTCGTGGCCGAAGAGGTCGTGGGTTGGAGCGACGTGGGCGTCGCGCTCGAGGCCGCGGTCGGCCGCTCCACGCGGGTGCTGCGTCTTCCCCCCGCCGCCTTCCTGGCGGCCGGCGCGGCGGCGGAGCTGGCGGCCCGGCTGACCGGCGGCGCACCGATCTTCGACCGGCGCCGGGCGCGCGACCTCACGCAGCGGACGTTCACCTCCGAGATCGAGTCCACCCGTGCGGCCATCGGCTGGACCCCCGAAGTGTCGCTGCGAGAGGGCATGGCCGGCACCGTGGCCTGGTATCGCGAGCAGGGCTGGCTGTCGCGATGAGCACGCGGGCGCCGGACGCGGAGATGGTCGCGCGGGGCGGGCTCGCGGCGTTGCTCGAGACCCCGCATGCGCGTCCCGGCGACGTGCTGGCCTCCGCCTATCTCGCGGCCACCGGTGTTCTCGCCGCGGTGTCGGGCACGCGGACCGGATTCCTCATCGCGGGCCTGCACCTGGCGGCGATGACGGCGATTCACTTCGTCGCACGCCGGCCGGTGCCCCGGAACCCGGTCGGCGCCTTCGTCCGGCTTGCATGGCCCGTCGCCGTGACGCCGCTGTTCTACATGGAGCTCGCGACGTTGAACCAGCTCCTGTTTCCCGGCTATTTCGACGCGGTGGTGCAGGGCTGGGAGCAGACCGTGTTCGGGGCGCAGGTCAGCGTCGCCGCGAGCGGCTGGTACGATGCACGCTGGTTCTCGGAGATCCTCCACTTCGGCTACGTATCGTACTACCTGGTCGTGCCCGCGGCGCTGCTCGGCGCCTGGCGGTTCGGCGGCCGGAGCGGCCTCGAGCGGACGATTTTCGCCACCGCGCTGGGCTTCTATCTCTGTTATCTCTGTTTCGCCGTATTCCCGGTGGCCGGGCCGCGCTACGAATTCGCGCGGATCGACGGTCCCCAGACAGACGGCTTCTTCTTTCAGCTCGTCCACGGCATCCTCGAGCGCGGTTCCGCCAAGGGCACGGCGTTTCCGAGCTCCCACGTCGCGGCCACGGTGAGCGCATGGCTGGCCGCGGGCCGCGTCGATCGCCGCCTGCTGTGGACCCTCGCGCCGTTCGCGGTGTCCCTCTCACTCGGGACCGTCTACGGGCGGTTCCACTATGGAGTGGACGCGCTGGCCGGCCTCGCGTTCGCGTTCATCGCGATCCTCTGGGCGCCCCGATTGATGGCCAGGCTGAAGCCCATCTCCGACTGAGCGGGACGCCCCGCGAGCCGGGCGCGCAGGACGAAGACCGATGGCACAGGGGGTCCAGATGGCCTGCAGAGACGACCGACGATTCGGGGTGTTCCGGATCGGCGACCGGCTGCCCGTTCTCGTCGCGCCGATCCTGCTCCTCCTCGTGAGCGCGCCTCCCGCGACGGCGCAGGACGGAGCCGGCCCGCCGGTCGCCGGCGAGCCACCTGTCGATTCGACCACCGTCCCGGCCATCGCGCGTCGCGCGGCCGATCTCGCGGGGCTGTTCCGCGCCGATCCCGGCGGCTACGAGGAGGTGTTCGCCCCCGACTTCCTCGCGCAGGTGCCGGCGAGCGCCCTGGACGGGATCTTCGAGCGCTACCATGCGGAGCACGGCGCCGCGGAGGCCGCGGAGGTGGTCGGCCCCTTCGCCGGCGGCACGACGATCGTGCGCTTTCGCTTCGCCGACGGCTCATCGGCCCTCGCCTCGCTGTCGCTGGAGCCGACGGCGCCCCATCGGATCACCGGGGCGCTCATCGGCCCCGCCTTCGAGAGCGACTCGGGTTCGTACGAAGTTCGGCAGGTCCGGTATCCGCGAGACGACTACGAACCGAGCACCACCCTGCGCCTGCCGTTCGACGGCACCTGGTGGGTGTTCTGGGGCGGGCGCGGGATCGAGCAGAACTACCACCGCGCGTCACCGGAGCAACGCTACGCCTACGACTTCGTGATCCGGCGCGACGGTTCGACCCACGCGGGCGGCGGAAAGCGCAACGAGGACTACTGGTGCGAGGGCGAGCCGGTGCTCGCGCCCGCGGCGGGCACGATCGCGCGGGCCGTCGACGGCGTGCCGGAGAACACGCCCGGCGAGATGAACGCCGACCAGAAGCTGGGCAATCATGTCGTGATCGATCACGGCGACGGTGAGTATTCTCTGCTCGCCCACCTGCGGACCGGCAGCGTCGAGGTCGAGGTGGGGGACCGGGTGACCGCCGGCCGGCGCGTAGGCGCGTGCGGCAACAGCGGGAACTCTTCGGAGCCGCACCTGCACTATCAGCTGCAGACGGGGCCCGACTTCTTCTCCTCGGAATCGCTGCCCGCGCCATTTCACGAGTACGTGGCGGACGGAGAGCGGGTGGAGGTCGGAGAGCCGGTGCGGGGGCAGGAAATCGCGCCCGCCGCCGGAAACAGCCGATGAGCAGATGAGCCGACGCCCCGAACCGATCGATCCCAGCCGACGAAGGATGAAATGATGAGCGATACGCTGACCCGCAGCCACGACGTTCACCTCGAGGCCGATCACGAAACCGCGATCGAGCGCGTGACCGAAGCGCTCGCCGCCGAAGGCTTCGGTGTGTTGAGCCGCATCGACATCCACGAGAAGTTCGCCGACAAGCTCGGTGTCGACTTCCGGCCGTACACGATCCTCGGCGCCTGCAATCCGGCCCTGGCCCACGTGGCGCTCGGCGCCCGCCCCGAGCTCGGGCTGCTGCTGCCCTGCAACGTGGTCGTCGAGAAGGCCGGCGACGCGACGCTCGTACGGATCATCGACGCGGCACGGATGATGGAGATGGGGGGCTTCGCCGACGACCCGGAGATCGCGCCGGTGGGTCGGGAGGCCGACGAACGCTTACGGCGGGTGGCGCAGGCACTGGGGTGAACCGGGGCGAGGCAGGACGAGCGTGAGCGGAGTCGGAGGCATCCTCGCGCTGCTGGCGCTCCTGGCCGGGACCGCCGCCGGCCCCGGAGCCGGAGTCCGCGAGCCGCCGCGTCCGACCGGTGCCGCGGCCGACGTCGCGAGCGACACGGTCATACGCTCCGAGCGCTGGCCGCCCGCCGCGGTCGTCGTCGACCCCGGCTTCCGGCATCTGGGTTCGCGCACCATCTCGCTCGGCCGCGCCACGGCGGAAATCCACGTGCTGGCCGACGTGGCGGAGGGACGCGTCCGCCGCTTCTACTGGATTCAGTTCGAGGGTCGGCCCTCGGGGCGCTACGACTACTCCGCCCTTCCCTACTGCGACACGATCGGCGACTACGTGTTCGACGTGGACGTCCGCCACGGCGCCTACACCGAGGCGGAAGTGCGCGACGAGCCCGACACGCATGCCGTCGGGGAGATCCTCGCGGCCGCCGGGTACGACTTCCCCGCCCCGATGATGCGGGCCCGCATGGCGACGGTGGACGGGAGCGGCCGAAACGAGCTGCTCGTCATCTACATGGAAGCGCTGTCGGCCGGCGGACTGGACGAATCCGCGCTCGCCGGGAAGGACGCATGGGCGGCGGCTTCGATGCAGCTGCGGACACGGGCGGTCGCCGGCCTCGAGCTGCGGCCCGACTGAGCGAAGGGCATCCAGCCGGCGCCCGGGGTCCGGGCAACCCTGGCTGCCTCCCAATCGTCCCATCAGTGGCGAACACGAAAGGCGAGAGGTGTCCGAAGCACAGTTGATCGAAGCGGCGCGAGCCGGAGATCAGGCTGCGATGGGGAGGCTGTACGCGACCCACGCGGACCGGGTGTACTCCGTCGTCAGACGGGTGGTCGGCGACGATCACCTCGCCGAAGACGTGTCCCACGACGCGTGGATCCGCTGCTTCGAGAAGCTGCACCTGTTCCGGGGCGACGCCGCGTTTTCGACGTGGATGCACCGCCTCGCGACGAACGCGGCCGTGAACCGGCTACGGTCGCAGGGACGGCGTTCGAAGCTCGAGACGGCGCCCGAGTTGCGGTTGCCGGTGCAGGAGCCGGACGAGTCGGTGCTGCACCAGCGCCAGCTCACGCGGGCGCTCGACGCGCTGCCCGACGGATACCGCACCGTGCTCGTGCTGCACGACGTGGAAGGCCTGACGCACGAAGAGATCGGAGAGCGCCTGGGGATCGCCGCGGGAACATCGAAATCACAGCTGCACAAAGCGCGGGCCAGAATGAGAGAGTTGCTCGCGCCCCGGCAGACGCAGAATGAAGCAGGAAATCATGGATGAGCATCTGACACGTGAACAGATCGCGGCTCTGCTGGACGAGCCCGACGCGGTGGCCGGCGGCCTCGCGCATCTGGACGTGTGTTCGGACTGCGCGAGCGAGTTCGAGGGCATGAGCCGGATGCGGATGGCCCTGTCCGGGCTGCCGGATTTCTCGGCGCCCGAGAATGGATGGGAGCGTGTGCGCGACGCCCTGCCCTCCTCCGCTCTCGAAGCTGGAGGGCGGGGACGCCCGATCGCGCTCCCGTCGTGGCTGCAGGGCCGCTGGAGCCCGTTGCTCACGGCGGCCGCCATCATCGTGCTGTTCTTCGGAGGTCTCGGAGTAGGCCGGACGCTGGCGCCGCGGGGCGGAGCTGCGCCGGGACGGGTCGCCGACAACGCGCTGGAGGGGGTGGCCGGGGACGCCGGCCTCGCCTCGTCGGAGGAGCGAGGCGTCGAGGCGGCGCTCGCCGCCGATTACCCCGAATATCTGCGGACCGTAGCGGAGTTGCGCTCCCTGCGGGACACGGGACCGAGCTCCGCGCAGATCGCCTCCGACCCGGCCCTCGCGGCCGAGCGCCTCACCCGCCTGGACGCGCTGATCGAGGCGTCGCGGGAGGCCCTGCAGGACGCGCCGGCGGACCCGGCGCTCAACGACTTCCTGTTCGACGTGGTGGACGAGCGAGCTTCCGTGGCCGGGCAGCTCAACCAGACGATCCGCCAGGCGTCGATGGAGTATTGATGATGCGCACGCTGAGCGAAGTGATCGGAGGTCTATTCGTTATCGGGCTGGTGGCGACGGCCGCCGTCGCCCAGGAGACGCCGGACGAACGGCCGGCGCCGGAAGCGCCCGCCACGATCCGGTGGAACGCCGGTACGGGGCAGTCGGCCGGCTTCTTCGGCCAGGCCTCGAGCCGTGCGAGGCTCGGGGTCTTCCTGCAGCCCGGGTGCGAGATCGGGGACGGCGTCGAGGGCGATTGCGCCACCGAGCCCGTCGTGGTCAGCGTCGTCGAGGACGCGCCGGCCGCGGCGGCGGGGATCGAGCCCGGCGACACCCTGCTGTCGCTCGACGGTGTTTCGTTGCGCACGGAAGCGGGCCGCCGCGGAATGGCGTCCCTGGAGGAAGGCGTGCCGGTGCGTCTCGAAGTCGGCCGGCCGTCGGGACGCCGGGCGCTCGAGGTGACCCCCACCGCCCGCACCACCACGGCCGTCTTCCGGATGAGCGGAACGCCGTGGAGCATCTCGGCGCCGACGCCATCGTCCGCTTCCAACGTCCAGGTCTACCGCTTCCGGTCCGACGACGGCTCCGTGGCCGAGTTCCACCTGGCGCAGGAGCCGGGCGACGCCCCATCCACGAACGGGTTCGTCGTGTTCGGCGAGGACGCCCAGGGAAACCTGCGGGTGCGGGTCGGTCGCCCCGACGTCGAGGTGCGTACGCTCGACGGACAGCGGGTCGAGCTCGCGGAGCTCGAGAAGCACCTCGGCCGGCTGGAGCTTCGGCCGGAAGCGCCGCCGGACGGGCTACCGCTCATCGAGCGAGAAGTCGAGGTGCGGAGTCTCGACGGTCCGGATGGCGACCGGCTGCGCGGACGCCTGATCCTCGATAATCCGCCGCTGGCGAGTCGGCTGCAGACCGTACATCGCGAGGCGCTGTTCGAAGCGCGCGCCCGCATCGATTCCGTGGTGAAGCAGCAGGTGGAACTGGCGCGTCGCGGCGAGCTGCCGCCCGGGGCGGCGGCAGGATACGCGTACGTGGTTCCGGCGCCGGGAAGCCCGGATGCCCTGCCGCGCGCTCCTTTGTTCGAAGGCCTGGAGCATCGGCTGGCCGGCGCCGAGTTTCGCGCCCTCACGCCGGAGCTCGCCGACTACTTCGCCGTGGACGAGGGGCTCCTGGTCCTCCGGGTACTGCCCGGGACGCCTGCCCAGCGGCTCGGCCTGCGAGGCGGCGACGTGGTGGTCGAGGTCGGCGCACACAAGTTGCCGGATATCATGACGTTCCGGCACCTGGTGGCCGAAAGTCAGGCCTCGAACCGGCCGCTGGAAGTAAAGTGGAATCGTAAAGGGCAAGAGCTGGAGGGCAAGCTGACGTCGCGTTGACCCGCGTCGGGTGACGCGCCGCCGGCGCCGGACGCAGGCGCCACCCTGTCGGGAGGCGCGCCGGCGCGGCAGGTTTGCCGCATGCACGACCCTGTAGATTCCCGGCCGGCCGGTCCGGTTCCCGATGCTCACGCGCGCCTCGCCGAACGGCTGGAGGCGTCCTTCGAGGACTGGGACGCGGAGCCGCGGGCGTGGTCCGACGACCGCTTCGAGGCCCTGGCGCTCGAGGTGTTCGAGCTCCAGTTCGCGGCCAATCGACCGTACGCCCGCTACTGCCGGGCGACCGGCCGCACCCCCGACCAGGTCTCGGCCTGGCGCGACATCCCGGCCGTTCCGAGCGCGGCGTTCCGTGCCGTGGATCTCGTCGTTGGCGACCCCGCCGACGCCGAGCTCCGCTTCCGGACGAGCGGTACGACGGGCGGCAGCGCGGCCCGCGGGACCCACCTCGTGCTGCGTCCGGCGACGTACCGCGCCGCGCTCCTGGGTCCCTTCCGTCACGCGGTGCTCGACGGCCGACCCCGGGGTCGGCTCCTCGTGCTGCACCCTCCCTTCGCCGGCACGCGCGATTCCTCGCTCGCGTGGATGCTCGACACCGTGCTCGAGGAGCTCGGCGACCCCGGATCGGTGCGCATCGCGCCGACCGACGACGAGGACGCCGGGCGCGCCCGCGCCGCCCTCGAGTCCGCCACGGCGTCCGGCGAGCCCGTGGCGGTCCTCGCCACGACTCTCGCCTTCGCCGAGTGGTCGGCGCGGCTTCGACGGGCCGGCGTCCGCCTGGAGCTTCCGGGCGGATCCCGCCTGATGGACACGGGAGGCGCGAAGGGCCGCGAGGGCCTCGAGCGCGACGAGGTGATGGCCGACCTGCTCGAGCGGTTCGGCCTCCCGGAACGGGCCGCCGTGAATGAATTCGGGATGACGGAGCTCTTTTCGCAGCGCTACGGCGAGGGCCTTGGCCGCGTGGCGCTGCGGGGACCGCCCTGGTTGCGGGCGCGGGTGCTCGATCCGGTCACGCTCGACGAGCGGCCGGAGGGTGCAGTCGGTATCCTCTGCCACTACGATCTC